>PLBD01000250.1 GCA_003135315.1 Acidobacteriaceae bacterium
GCTCTCCGTGTCCTCCGTGGTGAAAGCACGCTTCACATCCCGACGCGCCATCGCCTCCATCGCTTCGCCCACCAGAAAAATCGATCCGGTCACGACGATCAGCCCCTCCGGCTTGCTGATCTCGCGAGCCCGCGCCAACGCGTCACAAACCGTCGGCTCCTCATACAGCGTCGCTCCGGTGTGCGATGCAGCTTCGCGTAACTCGCCGGTCGTGGCGCTGCGCGGATTGTTTACCTGCGTCAACACCACGTGCTCGGCAATCGGGAAAAGGATGTCCGCCATTTCCTGGAGCGCCTTGTCGCCCATGGCGGCGAAAACCAGCGTCAATTCGCGGCCGGGGAAATTTTCCGACAGTGCCGAGCGCAGCGCCCACGCGCCTGCGGGATTGTGTGCCACATCGAGCACCATTTCCCGCTGATGCGTCGCCGCTGACGGTGGGAGCACCTGGAAACGTCCCGGCCAGTGCGTCTCGCGAATACCTTGCTCCACCTGCTTGGCCGCGACCTTGAATCCAAACTGCCCCAGCTCTTCCGCGGCGGCAATCGCCAGCGCGATGTTGCGCAACTGATGCCGTCCTGCCAGCGGCGAATCGATTTCAATCTCCTCGCCCATGACGGTGAGCGGATAGCGGCTTCGGCCGGACACAGGAGGGGTGCGTCCTCCAAGATAAGCAGCAGCACCCGGGGACACAGGAGGAACAAACTTCGCGGCGCTGACGCCCCTGGCATTGTTTTCCACGATCGCGTTGCCGATGACGTCGTTGGCCTGCGGATGCTGCGGCAGCGTCACCACCACTCCGTGCTGGCGAATGATTCCCACCTTCTCGCGCGCGATCTCGGCGATTGTGTCGCCCAGGTACTTCTGATGATCGAGCGAGATGTCGGCGATGATCGAGATCGCCGGCTCCACGACGTTGGTCGCATCCAGCCGCCCACCCATGCCGACCTCGAGGACTGCGATCTGAACACCGGCGCTGGCGAAGTACTCGAAGGCCATCACGGTCAGCATCTCGAAGAAGCTGGGATGCCAGGGTAGCTTGCCGGAATGCAGAAGCTGCTGAGCCACGCGCTCCACGCGATCATGAATCGCGCCGAACTCGGCGTCGGAGATCGTCTCGCCATTCACGAGAATGCGTTCGTTGATGCGCAGCAGGTGCGGCGAACTATAGAGCGCGGTGCGGTATCCGGCAACCCGCAGGATCGACGCCAGCGTCGCCGCGGTGGAACCCTTGCCGTTCGTCCCCGCGATCAGCACGCTGGCAAAACGCCGCTCGGGATGGCCAAGCTCCTGCAGCATCTCCCGCACGTAGGCCAGATCGAACTTGTGCGAAGGAGTGCCGGCCAGCTCGTGGCCGAGCGCGTAAAGCTGCTCTACCGTGTGTTGGTAGGACATGAGGACCTGATTTCAGATTACAACAGTTTGATTGGGGGTTCGAGGCTGTGACTGTCCAGGTAGTGTCCTAAAGTTGCGTTGCTGACTCGCTTGCGGGTCATCAGGGGGCTTAGTGTTGCTGGTAGAAAACGCTGGCAGAAAACAAAGGCAAAGGCGAGCAGAGCAATCACGGCCGCCTTACAATTTCCTCAGTTACTGGGCAAACAAGCACAGTAGGGCGGTATCGCAATACACCTTTGCCTAAGCCCTGAGGCTCCTGATCGGCGGTCGGGAAGTTCTGTTCAATCAGCGGCTTCTGATGCAATCCGCAGATTGGCACGTCTGAATTCGGGGAATGTGCCTCGTAACACTTTGTTTCCATGGAATCGGATTCTATTCGGCTGCCAACAGTTCCGCAATCGTCCAAGCAACTTTATGACACTACCTAACCCCTTATTGCGGCGCTAGAAGCCTCGTTCTGTTGTAAAATTTGTACCTTTCTTGCGCACGGCGCATCTTCTTTCTGAGTCGGGATTGGATTCGCGCCAGAATCAAGTCGGCCCGAGGGCTTTCTGCATCTAAGAGGACTTATGTCGCGAGCGGGCGTACAGAGTACCGTGGAGGGCCGTGCTTCTGACAATCCGCTTTGTCAGGACGACTCGTCTCTACTGCAGAAATATCTGAAGGTGCGGGACACCTCGCTGCAAATTTGTGCTCCGCTGGGCGTCGAGGACCACGGCCTTCAGCCCATGCCGGATGCGAGTCCGGCGAAGTGGCACCTGGCGCACACCACGTGGTTCTTCGAGACCTTCGTGCTGTCGCAGTACATGAGCGAGTTTCGCCCGTACAATCCCGCCTTTCGCAGTCTTTTCAACTCTTACTACAACGCGGTGGGCGAGCGTCCGCTGCGGGCGTTGCGGCATATTCTGTCGCGGCCCAGCCTGGATGAGGTTCATGCCTACCGCATCTATGTGGACGAAGCCATGGTCCACCTGCTGACGCTGGAGCAGCCTGCGGCCGCGCTTGACCTGATTGAGCTGGGCATCAACCACGAGCAGCAGCACCAGGAGTTGATCGTTACCGACGTCAAGAACGGCCTGTGGGCCAATCCCTTGCGGCCGGCGTATCGGATCAAGGGCGAGCACGTAACAGCGCACGCTACGGACGCGGCGCCAGCGCTGACCTGGCATAGCTTTCCCGAGGGCTTGTATTCCGCGGGCTTTGAAGGCAGCGGCTTCGCCTTCGACAATGAAGGTCCGCGGCACAACGTTTACCTCGAAGCTTTTCGCCTGGCGTCGCGCCTGGTGACCAACGGCGAATATCTGGAATTCATGAGCGACGGCGGTTACAGCAATCCGCTGCTGTGGTTCTCGGATGGATGGGACTGCGTCCGCAATAATCAGTGGAGTGCGCCGCTGTATTGGGAGCAACGTGACGGCGAGTGGTGGAACTACACCGTCGAGGGCTTGCAGCCTTTGCAGTTGCATGAGCCCGCGTGCCACGTCAGTTTCTACGAGGCCGATGCCTTTGCGCGCTGGGCTGGTGCGCGATTGCCCAGCGAGTTCGAGTGGGAAGTGGCGGCGCGGTCATGCCCGCTTGCCGGCAATTTTCTTGAGTCCGGCAACCTGCATCCGCAATCTGCAACCACGACGGAACCGCTGGCGCAGATGTTCGGCGATGTGTGGGAGTGGACGGCCAGTCCCTACGTTGCCTATCCGGGCTTTAAGCCGGCGGCAGGAGCGGTGGGCGAGTACAACAGCAAGTTCATGTGCAATCAGATGGTTCTGCGCGGTGGATCGTGCGCGACGCCGCAGTCGCACATCCGGGCCACCTATCGCAATTTCTTTCCGCCCTGTGCGCGCTGGCAGTTCATGGGGCTGAGGTTGGCCAATGGCGACTAGTAAACAGCTACGGCTCCTGACGGATAACGCCATCGCCCTCGATGTGCGCCAGGGCCTGACCGCTTCGCCAAAGTACTTGCCCTCCAAACTTTTCTACGATGAGGCTGGCTCGCAGCTGTTCGAGCAGATCACCGAGCTGCCCGAGTATTACCTGAGCCGCACTGAGCGCTCCATCCTGGAACAATATGCCGGAGAAATTCTGGCAAATGCCGGGCCGTCGCTTACCCTGGTGGAATTGGGCGCGGGGACGGCAGCCAAGACTTGCATCCTGATTGAAGAGTTGCTGCTGCGGCAGAGCCGGGTGCTCTTTTATCCCATCGATGTTTCGCCTTCGGCACTCGAGCAAGCGGTACGGCAGCTTGGGCGGCAGTTCCCGTGCTTGCGGGTGAATCCCATTGTCGGCGACTACACCGGCGGCGTGCCAGCGCTCAGCCGTATCACCGGCCGCAAGCTGGTGCTGTACATCGGCTCCAGCATCGGCAACTTCGAGCCGCCGCAGGCCATTCGTCTGCTGCGCCGCATCCGGCAAACGCTGCGCTCCGGCGACGCGCTCCTGCTGGGCGCCGACTTTGCGAAGAGCCCGAAAATCCTGGTACCTGCCTATGACGATGCTCAGGGCGTGACCGCTGCCTTTAACAAGAACATCCTGGCGCGCTTGAACCGCGAACTGGAAGCCGACTTTGACGTCGATGCTTTCCGGCACATTGCGCTGTGGAATCGGCGCGGTTCGCGCATGGAAATCTATCTGGAGAGCATGACCGCGCAGACCGCATTTCTCCCCGCCCTCGATCTCGACGTTGCATTCGAGCGCGGCGAGCGCATGCACACCGAGAACAGCTACAAGTACACCGACGCCATGATCGAATCGATCCTGCGCGAGAGCGGCTTCACGCTGGAGCAGACCTGGTGCGACCGCAAGAGGTGGTTCGGGCTGCACCTGGCAAGGGTGTAGCGAAGCCGACCTGGCTACAGACCGCCTGCACAGATGCTTCCGGGGGCGTGCTGATCGCCGCCGGGCTGCCGGTGTTCTACTGGTCGAGGCGGAGAAAGCCGGCGGGCGTGACTCCAGCGCTCGCAGCCTGCGATGAGAAACCTGTCCCGCAGCCGAGCGGGCCGGAGTAATCACAAAGAACAAACGCGTGCTGCGCTGCGTTCAGAACAGCTTACGGCGCAGCACTCCTAATAGGCCAAAGAATCCTGAGCCAAACAACACAATGCTTCCTGGCTCCGGAACTGTGCCGCCGGTGCTCGTGGTGCTGTTACCGCCCAGAATGGTGAACGATTCCGAAGGAATCGTGCCCAGGTAGTTCTCCGAAGCCGATGATGGACCGGAGTTCTCGTCCCAGTAAACCGGGGAACTGGGGGGTTGGGCGTCCTGCAGGTTCAGCCAGTAGGTGCCGCTGTTCAGAGTCGGACCGCTGAACGTGACGCTCTCCTGGCAGACTGCGTAATCATACTGGTTACGGGTACAAGTGCCCGGGATAACGTTTAACATCTGGTCAAAGTAGCTGGTGCCACCGTTCTCGCCCGAGGTGATCGACAGCTCGACCGAGTTCAAAATACCCCAGGTGACAAAGTCTGTGCCAGTAATGGTGGTGCCATTGTTAGCCACATTGAAGGTGTCGCTAACCGCATACCCAAAGTTAATGGTCCAGGCGTTGGTGTTGCCATTGGGCGGACCATTGCTGTAGACGGTCTGTGCCATGGCCGAAACAGCCGCCAACATCAGGCACAGTGCGGGAAGTGATAGCGAAGTGAGACGCAGCTTCATGGCAGGCCTCGAGCTCAAAGTTCGAATCGCCTTCGAACCTTGAGAGCAAGTATTCACAGCCCGCAGACGGCTGTCGGTGACCGCGGTCACGGGTGGCTGGGCATAGGGCGCGGTTGAGTTTCGGCTGCGCTTTCTCTA
Organism: Acidobacteriaceae bacterium; assembly: GCA_003135315.1. Classification (GTDB taxonomy): domain Bacteria; phylum Acidobacteriota; class Terriglobia; order Terriglobales; family Acidobacteriaceae; genus Bog-257. Next base: position 5,182 of record PLBD01000250.1, read on the forward strand.
CTATCCAAGCTTTGCCGACCGCCGAGGTGCGCCGCCGTGGACGGGCTCAGAGTTCTGATCACGCGCCAGCAGATTGCAGCCAAAGTTTCCGAGATGGGGGCGCGCATCACGGCTGATTTTGCCGGCGAGCCGGTGGTCCTGATCGGAGTGCTGAAGGGTTCGACCATTTTTCTGGCCGACCTCGCCCGGCAGATCCAGCTCGACGCCAGCTTCGATTTCATCGCGGTTTCCAGCTACGGAAATGCGAAGCAGCACAGCGGGGAAGTGAGGCTGGTGAAAGATGTGGACCACTCGCTGGAAGGCAAGAACGTCATTCTGGTGGAAGACATTCTCGACACCGGTCTGACGCTGGGGTATATCAAGAGCCTGTTCCAGGCGCATCAGCCGAAGAGTATTAAGATTGCCGCGCTGCTGGATAAAGTGTCGCGGCGCACCGAGCCGATTGAGGCCGATTACGTCGGTTTCGCGATCCCGGACGAATTTGTCGTAGGATATGGACTTGACTTTGCCGAGCGTTATCGTAATCTGCCAGATGTTTGTATTTTGGAAGCGTGCTCCGATGGGGCATAGAGTTTAGCTGGCTATGTCAGTGTATTCGCCTGTCGTTGCCGGAATCCCGGCCCTGCCCGTGAGTGATTGGCAAAGCGCCGCCAAGCTCATCGAACACACCCTCTTGAAACCCGATGCCACGCGCAAGCAGGTGGCGAAGCTCTGCCAGGAAGCGGTGCATTACGGATTCCACGCGGTCATGGTGAATCCGGTGAATGTGGCCTATGCGGCGGCGCTGGTGCGCGGATCGGCGGTGAAGGTCGGCACGGTCGTCGGCTTTCCCCTGGGCGCGAATCTGACCGTCACCAAACTGGTGGAAGCCGAGACCGCGTTGCGCGAGGGCGCGCACGAGCTCGACATGGTGATGAACATCGGGGCGCTGAAGTCGGGCCAGCGCGTGCTGGTGCAGACCGAGATTCGCAGCCTGACGCAGTTGGCGCATCGGCACGGCGCCCTCCTGAAACTCATCCTGGAAAACGCGCTGCTGAGCCAGGAAGAAAAAATCCTGGCCTGCGCGCTTGCCGCCGACGCCGGAGTGGACTTTGTGAAGACCTCCAGCGGGCTGGCTGAGTCCGGCGCGACCGCCTACGACGTGGCGCTGATGCGCGGCGTGGTCGGCCTCAACATCGGAGTGAAGGCCGCCGGCGGCATCCGCACCGCGGCGCATCTGCTGGAGATGGTGGATGCGGGAGCGAATCGCATCGGCACCAGCGCCAGCGTGCAGATCGTGCAGGAGATGGGCGCGCCAGCGAACGAGTAGCGATTTCGGTCAAGCACCCGGAGTTCGGTTAGCACTGGACCCCCGCGCCCAGCGCAGAGAACGCCACATCTGGATTGTGACCACCAGATACCAAATACCTATGGCGGGGCCGAGGTCCACCAGGCCCGCGCTCTTGGGTGGCGCGGGAAACGTGTAGAAATTGAGCGCCAGTAGACCTGCGGCAATGACCATTCCGGAAAACGCAAACGCTTTACCGAAGCGGGGATGGTGCAGCATGGCCAGCGCGAAACAGAACGTTCCCAAACCAATGTAAGCATCCCAGGCCACATCCAGTCCGAGCCAGATAGCCGTCATTTGCGCCGACACTTTCTCACTGCCGGCGGAATAGCCGACCGCCATTTGCACCAGGGCCATCGCGGAAAACAGCGCGCCAGCCAATGCATTCAGCAGCGCTCCCAAGGCGCTGGAAACCCGTGGCGTCTCCCAGTCGAGCAATCGCCGCAGACCGTAGCACGCCACTGCGAGACCGGGGCCGAAGCAGGCTGCGAGTGTAGTGGTCACGAGCTTTGGAAGCGGTACAAAAACCAGGAATGGATATGCCAGGCAGGTGAAGAATCCTGCAACGATGCCGACCTGCACGGCCTTGAGCCCTGCCGGTGCCGCGGATGCGCCAATGGAATCCGACATACTTGCCGACCCGCGCCGAGCGGCAATTTCCAATCGAGCCGATCAGCGAAACGTCCGCCATGCGGAACAGACCATCTTTTCAGGCGGGCTGGCAGTCACGCAACTGATTTCACCGAATAGCGATCTCCTGCTGCGTTGTGCGGCGCGTTCTTCCTTCCCGCTTTGGCAGTTGTTCCGATTACGTTTCATCCCGCACAAAACCTAATCGATCTTCCTGCTCCTGCCGATAGGAGTAACCGACAGTACTAAGTAGCGAAACAAGCTATCGCCAGACTTGTCGGTCTGGCGAATTCGCAGGGAGGAAGGTGAAATGAAACTACTTCGCAATCTGCTGCGGGAGGAATCCGGTCAGGACCTGATCGAATACGCCCTGGCAGCAGCCATGATCGCGTTGGCCGCCGTGGCCGCTATGAGCGCCCTGGCGACCAACATCAGCAATGCGTTTAGTGCAGTCGGCAGCAAGCTAAGCAGCGCCGTAGCCTGAGGGCGGAAGCTGCGACTCCTGGAGGCCGGCATCCGCCTGGAGGCCTTCGAGGAAAACGAGGTATGGGCGCCGCGCCGACGCTGCTCAACGGCGGCCCAGCCTGACATGCCAGGCCCAACCCTCCAGCGCCGGAGGTGGTTGCCGGTGGCAACCCTCCGGGCACGCTGGCCGCTTGCGCAGCGGGCAGCCCCGCTCCAACCTTCACCTGATTGCAGCGGGCGCTCGCCGCAAGCGTTTGAGGCGATGAAAATATGAACTCCCGTCGCGTGCTTCTTGCCCTGTTGATCGCCCTGCTGCTTTCCGGCGCCGTCACCTTCTTTATCAGCCGCAAACTGGGCGCTCCCAGTAATGCCCATCCCAACGTGCAGCGTTATGTGGCCGCCAAACGGCCGCTCGAAGCCGGAGAGGTGCTGAAGGCGGAAGACCTGGTGCTGACCGACTGGCCGGCGTCGGTCCCGTTGTCGAATGCGTTCAGCAAAGCCGGCGACCTGGCCGGCCGTGCGGTGATCTATCCCGTGGCTGCGTCCGAGCCCATTCTGGAGGGATACCTGGCCGCGCCGGGATCAGGGATCGGGCTGACAACCAAGATCCCGGAAGGCATGCGCGCCACCTCGGTGAAATCGGACGAGGTGGTGGGCGTGGCCGGATTTCTGTTTCCCGGCTCGCACGTGGACGTGCTGGTGACGTTTCGCTCCGACCGCTCGCCCGCGCCGCAGACCCAGATCGTTCTTCAGGACGTGGAAGTGCTGACGGCGGGGCAGAAGCTGGAGCCTGAGCCGCAAGGGAAACCCGACGCGGTCAGCGTGGTCACGCTGCTGCTCACGCCGGAGGACGCGCAGAAGCTGGTGCTGGCCAGCGCGCAGGGCGGCATCCAGTTCGTGCTGCGCAATGGCGCCGACCACACCAAGGTCAAGGCCGTGCCGGTGCAGATGGCGCAGTTGTCGGGCGTCGACGCGGCCGCGCCCGCGCCTGCGCCGGTAGTAACGCCCCGCGTCCATGCGCCGATAAAAGAAACGTACGTGGTCGAAACCATTCTGGGCGACAAGCGTACGAGCAAGAGTTTCGAGTGACGATATGAAACCCCTTATCCGCTGGAAACCAGCTTTGGCGTTGCTCGCGGTGCTGCTGGCCTCCGCCGTATCGGCCGCGCAGCCACCGATGGCAAGTTCCCCGCAATCCGCAGGCCCT
>PLBD01000043.1 GCA_003135315.1 Acidobacteriaceae bacterium
AACCTGATGATCGTGTCGATCAGGAAGTCGTATCCCGGTCAGGCGCGCAAGGTGATGAACGGCATCTGGGCGCTCGGCCAGGCCATGTCGACGAAATGCATGCTCGTGGTCGATGAAGACGTCGACGTGCAGGACATCGGCGACGTGACCCTGAAGGTGCTGAACAACATCGATCCTGAGCGTGACATTCAGTTCACTCTCGGCCCGGTCGATTCGCTGGACCACGCCTCGCGGCTGCCCGACTTCGGCTCGAAGATGGGCGTCGACGCCACGCGCAAATGGCCAAGCGAGGGTTTCACCCGTCCCTGGCCCGACGAAATCCGCATGGACGAAAAAACCAAAGCCCAGGTGACGAAGCGGTGGAAGGAGTTTGGGCTGGGGTGATAAATCCGTGTGCACGAAAATCGTGTACACTATTTTCGTGAAGAACATTACCCTCAGTGCCGACGAGAACTTGATCGAGCAGGCGCGTCTGGTGGCTCGCTCACAGCATAAGACCCTGAACACGGCCTTTCGGGAGTGGTTGCGGACCTACACACGTCAGTCCGGCAACGTGCAGGAGTTTGATGCCTTGATGAGACGGCTGCGCCACATCCGCTCGGGTGGCCCCTACACTCGCGACGAGATGAATGAGCGCTAAATTCTTTCTGGACACGAATATCTTCATCTACTCCCTGGGCGGAACCCCGGCAGGGAAGGCGCGGCGGGCAGCCGAGCTCGTTCGGGAGGCCATCGCCAGCCGCAATGGGATCATCAGCTACCAGGTGGTTCAGGAGTTCTTCAGTGTTGCGTTCCGCCGCTTCGCTCCGCCCATGACCGCGGTGCAGGCGGAACAATACCTGGCCTCCGTTTTCCACCCCATGCTCGCCGTCCAGTCATCATCAGCCTTACTTGCTGACGCCTTGCGGCTGTACGAACGGCACCGATTGTCGTGGTACGACTCTTTGATTATTGCCGCTGCCCTGGAAGCGCAGTGTGGCGTGCTTTACAGTGAAGACATGCGTCACGGGCAAACGTTTGGCGACTTGCGGATTGAGAATCCTTTCCGCTAAGCCGAGCAGATTAGCCTCTGGGTGAGCGCCCCTGGCCCGACGAAATCCGCATAGACGAAAAGACCAAGGCGCGTGTGACGAAGCGGTGGAAGGAGTTTGGGCTGGAGTGATGCAGTGGTCAGTGGCCAGTGGTCAGCGCTTCGAATATGATTGCCGCCAACGATGTGAACTGCGAATTCGATTTTCGGTCTCGGAACGGAGCCCCACTATCGGGACCGGAATGGCGAGCGGAGTGGTCTCGCGGCTTCGATACCGAAACATATCCCGACGAAGTTTATGAGGAGTTGCTGGCGCGGGGTTTGGAACTTTCGGATGCCGATTTTGAGGTGCTCGGAGCTTGGAAGGATGGCGCAATCCGTCGTGGAGGCCAAAGGCAGTTCGGCCAATACCAGGTGCACTTCACTGGTAACTGGAAGCCGAACGCAGTCTGCGCATATACGGTTTGGCTTAGTCTGTCCCAAAGGCGTTCTCAGCTAGAGTAATTCATGAGCCGAGAGGACTACCGCTCGTTTCTGAATCAAAGTGCCAGCGAGCATTTCGTCAAAGCGTGTCACGGCGGCTACAAAAGTGTCCCATTCGGGCTGTCGCGGGCTACTTACATTCTTCACGTCTTCTCGAAGGCGCGGTTTCCGATCTATGACAGCAACACGCATTCCGGCATCTGCCTTCTAACCCATGGTCGTTACCACGGCTGGGGGATTCCGAAAACGAAATCCAAGGACCCTGATTGGTATCTGGGGAAATTCTGCGCAATCATCGCTGACTTGCAACAACAGTGCGCAGTACACGATAATGCGTCCCGTCGCGAGGTGGACAAGGCCCTCTTCCAGTATGGCAAATGGGAGCCGCGGCATGACTGAGACGCGGAATCGCAAGAATCGCTACCACTGGCTTCTGTGGTGGAGGATTGAGCCTGAAGAACTGGAGAGGCAGGTCCGAGATTACAACTCACTTGGCAAGCTTAAGTCAGCGCGCGGCTTGAGTGCGCTCCTGCTGATCCTTTCGGGAGTAGTTAGCATTGTCGTCTTCTATTTATCCACCGAACCCCGTCCGGATTCTTTCAGCGACACGGTGGTATTGCTCGGCTTAGCAGTGCTTAGCGGAGGTGTGTTTTTCGTTTTGGCGACACTCATCTACCGGGGCAATCGCTGGGCAATGATTTGCGCCATGATCTACTGGACGTTTGACAAGGCTTACCAGATTTACCTCAGGCCGAAATACGCCTTCGGATCGGTCATCTGGTGGACAACATACATGCAGGCCTTCTATATGGCATATCTGGTGGAGAAACAAAGACTGAAAGCGTCTGTTCAACCCATCGCCCCGGGCACGGGCAAGAACCCAATGGATATGCCAGGGTTTCGTGGTCAAGCCGGGCCGCCATGCCCGCTCTGTGGAAGCCCCACCGTGGCCCGTGCACAGCAGGACACGGACAAGCTTTACTTCGGGTGCACGAACTTCAGAGGAGGCTGCCGCTTTAACGGCTGTCGAGACGTTCAGCCGCAGTTGCAGAATCGTCCTTCCTAGCAACCCTCTCGAAGGTTTCTTGAGCCGGGCGACCCACTCATTCGCGGTTTTCGAATGAGGGGCGTCAAAGCGAAGGCTTGAAATGTGATGCATGTATCATGCATACTAATGCATATGAGAACGACGCTGAATATCGACGATATATTGCTCAATGAAGCAGTTCGGCTCAGCGGTATTGCCGAGAAGACCGCCGTCGTTCGTGCAGGACTCGAAGCCCTGATCGCCAGGGAAAGTGCCAGACGGTTGGCGGCTTTAGGGGGCAGCGACCCAGGCCTGCGCGGAATCCGCCGCCGGCGAACACGCGCCCACGCCGTTCGTGCCCATGCTGGTTGATACGTCGGTCTGGGTGGAGCATTTACGGCGCGGCGATCCTAAGCTGAGCGCACTGCTCGGCCGAGACGAAGTCGAGTGCCACCCGTTCGTCATCGGCGAACTGGCGTGTGGTTCCATGCGACGCCGCTCGGAAGTGCTGTCCCTTCTGCGGAGGCTGCCCCATGTGCCGGTAGCCAGCCATGATGAGGTACTGACGTTTATCGAGCGCCATCGCCTGATGGGCCGCGGCATAGGTTGGATTGATGCTCATCTCCTGGCTTCGGCGGCGCTCAGCAACA
>PLBD01000376.1 GCA_003135315.1 Acidobacteriaceae bacterium
AAGCGCGACTTCCTGCTGCTGGGTCACGTCTGGCTGCAACGCTTCGCTTATCGCCAGTTGTTCTCACTGGTTTTGCTCAAGACGCTCAAGCGCGCCATGGAGGGCGGCGGTTTCGCGTGGGACAAACTGGAGCGCGCCGCCAACGTAAGGCAACCGGTCGTGATCGCCCGCGAGCGCGAAGCGCAATGAGGGAGATCTACGCGTGAGTCCCGCCCCCAAGCCCGCTCTTGACATGAGCGTCAACGTCGCCGGCATCACGTTCAAGAATCCCGTCCTCGCCGCCAGCGGCAGCTTTGGTTACGGAGTGGAATTCGAGGATGTTGTCACTCTGAGCCGCTTAGGCGGCTTCGTTACCAAGGGCCTATCGCGCGAACCCATGGCGGGCAATCCTCCGCCGCGGCTTTTCGAAACCGCTGCCGGAATGCTGAACGCCATCGGCTTGCAGAACATTGGCGCGCGCGCGTTCCTGGAGGAGAAGCTTCCCCTGCTGCGCAAGATCAACAACATTACTTTCCTGTGCAATGTCTTTGGGCACTCGCAGGACGAATACGAGGACGTCGTACGCATCCTTAACGACGGCGAAGGTATTGCGGGTTATGAGTTGAACGTCTCCTGCCCGAACACCAAGTGCGGCGGCATCGCCTTTGGCAGCGATCCGCGGATGTTGTCTGACGTGGTCAGCGCAGTAAAGAAGATTGCCACGCGTCCGCTCATCGTGAAGCTCTCACCCAATGTCACCAGCATTCCCGAGATGGCGCGCGCTGCCGAGGAAGCAGGTGCCGACGCGCTCTCCCTGGTGAACACGTTTGTCGGGATGGCCATCGATGCGGAAACCCGCAAGCCTCGCATCTCGAATATCACGGCAGGATTATCTGGCCCCGCCATCAAGCCGATTGCCGTGCGCATGGTGTGGGAAGCCGCGAAGGCGGTGAAGATTCCCGTCATCGGGCTGGGAGGCATCAGTACGGCGGAAGATGTGATTGAGTTTATGCTGGCGGGCGCCAGCGCCATCGAAGTCGGCACCGTGAATTTCTGGGACCCCTGCGCCTGCGAGACCTTAGTCGATTCGCTCGAGAAGTGGTGCCTGGAGCATCGCGTCGAAAAGATCAGCGCACTGACGGGAGCACTGGAAGTGTAGGGACCTTCGGCAATGAATGGCTAGCCGAATTGCGAAAACCTGCTTTTGCTGTTCCAGTCAACTTGACTGCCTTGTATAACTCAATGGAGACGCACTATCCTGTATGAATCCGTGGCGCGCTCCGCGCCGCGTCCAACCAAGGAGTCTTCCTATGTCGCGGTCTTCCTCGGTCCAGGTAATTCGAATCGGCTGCCTCGTCGCTGTGACGTTGCTCCTCGCCTGCGCGGCTTTTGCGCAGAATTACGTAGCTCCCAGCATGCTGGAACTCGACTCGCCCAATACGGTTACTGCCGATCCGGCCGTGCCGCGGCCGGGCACAACTCCGTGTACCGTGACATTGTTCCAGAACTTCGATTTCGATGATTTCAATCCCCGGCCTTTCAATTACACGCCTCCGGCGAATTGTCCCGGACCGTGGGCCGCCGTGGTCTTTGAAGCGGATTGGTCGGTAGATGCGGGCGTGCAATACGATCGCACTACCAACATCTGGTTGGGCGGCAATGTGATCTTTTTCGGCACCACAGCCGAGCCCTCCGGGAACTTCGTGCGCCAGTGGCACACGGAAAGTAATCTCACCGAATTGAGCCCGCTGTTCTCCATACCGCAGCAGGGCACGGCCATTCTCTTCAACCTGGTCAACAATCAATACACCAGCCATTATCATGGCAGCGCCTATTTACAGTTCTATCCCTTGGCCCAAGGTCAGAATCCGCCCCCCGCAGCTAATGTCGTACTGCCGCTGTCGGCCGGCTCAACCGGCGGAACGGTCACGCTGAATTCGTCCACTGACCAGCTCACCGGGACGTTCACCATGCCGACCAATGTCGAGGCCGCCTACCTTGAAGTCTTCGCGCAAGGCCAGCAGAACGACGAGTTCTGGTACACCTGCGCTCCGACGGATCTTGCCGGTGAGTTATTCAGTTGCCCGAACACCGGCTTCCGCGAGGCCGAAGTCACCATCGATGGAACACCCGCCGGGGTTGCCCCGATTTATCCCTGGATATTCACCGGTGGCATCGATCCTTTCCTGTGGCAGCCGATTCCCGGCGTCCACACCCTCAACTTCGAGCCTTATCGTGTAGACCTCACTCCCTTTGCGAGCGTGTTGAGCAACGGCCAGCAGCACACGGTTGCCGTCAGCGTATACAACGCCAATCAGTATTTTTCGGCCACGGCGAATCTGCTGTTGTATCAGGACCTGGGTTCGACTCAAGTGACGGGTGCGGTAACCACTAACACCATCACGCAGCCCGATCCGGTAGTGAACGAAAACATCGTCAATAACGGGACCTACGCCGCCGGGCCGCTCGCGGTCAACTCCACCCGCGGCTTCACGACGGAAGGCTACGTCCAGACTTCGCATGGCACGGTGGATACCAAGGTGGTGCAGAGCATCGACTTCAACAATGGCCAGGGGTACTACGTCTTGCTGTCCGGCCTGGTGGACCAGCAATTCATCGGACAAATCACCAACATCTCTTCCGCTACCACCACTACGGCGGGCAGCAACGTTACTACCAACACGACGCAGTATGCGTGGCCCCTGGGAGTTCGTTACGTCTACACTGCCAATGCCGATGGCTCTTATGTACAGAACACCCAGATCCATCAGACTTTCAGCAAGAGCGTGTTGGTGAAGCTGAATGGCACGCCCACCTATTCCAGCAGCCTGGTGGACGAAGTCTCGCCGACCGACTCCCTCAGCGTTCAGGCCAACGGCAATTACACCACCAGCAACCAGAAGAATACGGAGAACTACGAGTACTCAAACTCCAACGGCGCCTGCTGGAACCTGACCCTTAACGCCGAGGCTGGCATATTGACATCCATAGCCTCCGGAGGCTGCGATAGAGGGCACAAGGCAAGGTAGGCGCGAAATAATCTAGCCCAGCGCGGAGCCGGAGGCGCAGTGCTGGGTAGAGTAGGAAAATTCGCCGAGTCCCGTAGGGACGACACAGGTTCTTATGCGACTCTTCAGGCGCGCCGTCCGGTTCGCGGACCGCAAAACACCTCGCGACTGAGATCCCGTCCGCTAACGCAATACAGATTATTATCCCCTCAAGCAAATGCTTCCCTAACCCCTGCCCGCGTGCGACAATAAAGCTTCCTTCCTCGCCATGAACTCAGTGGAAAGTGCTCCCAGCCTCGCCAAGGAACCCACGATCACTCCCGAATTGCTGCGCGACCACGGTATCTCGGTCGAAGAGTATGACCGAATCCTGAAAGCGCTGGGCCGCGAACCCACCTTCACCGAGCTGGGCATCTTCAGCGTGATGTGGAGCGAACACTGCTCCTACAAGTCGTCGCGCGTGCACCTGAAGCGATTGCCGACACACAGCCGCCGCGTGGTGCAAGGCCCGGGCGAGAACGCCGGCATCATCGACATTGGCGACGGCTGGGCGTGCGCCTTCAAAATCGAGTCGCACAATCATCCCTCATTCATCGAGCCGTTCCAGGGAGCGGCCACCGGAGTCGGCGGGATTCTGCGCGACATCTTCAC
>PLBD01000086.1 GCA_003135315.1 Acidobacteriaceae bacterium
ATCGTCGCGTAGGCGTCCCATATGTCAAGGTCCGGATTGAGGGACCGAAGCAGCTCCGGGTCATTACCAATCGGTCGTTCTATGATGGTCGTGCCGCCCGACTTGGTCTGTGCCAACCTCTGCACCCTGTGTGCGATGTGGCGGCAGACAGCACACTTGTCGTCGAATAACAGGATTGGCTTCGTTTGTTTCAGTGTCTCCAAGAACTGGCCTCTTTCATGACTCGTAGGGCTGTCTGACTGCGTTGAGCAAGGTCGAAACGACCGGGCTTGGTCCCTCGACCCGCCCAATTTCCGTCCCGTCCAAGAACATAATCAACGTTGGGGTTCCCTGGATTTGGTATCGCTCTGCGAGTTCCGGTTCGACCGCAATATTGACTCTGAAGATTTTCTCTTTGGACTTCACTATCTCCGCCACCTGCTGAAGGACCGGTTCGATCACCTGGCAGTGTGCACAGCCATAGGACATGAACTCAACCGCGATTGGTCCCTCCCCCTCCAAGACCAGCTTCGCGAATGTTCCTGTGGTCGTGCTTTGTACCCAGTCACTCCGCACACGTCTTCGTGGGGCAACTCGGGTAACCTCTAGGGTTTCGTTCTTCATTGGGCTCCATCTGATCGAGTTGCCATATCGCGCCGGTAAATGAATGGCAGCATTTTTGATCCTCTTGTGATGCTAGCTACGATAGCGGCTTACGATGCTCCGCTTCTGAGCAAGAGTGCTCAGTTGTGGTGTGCCAGTCGGATGTACTCTCCTATCCAGAGGGAACATGGATCACAATGAGGCAGTTCGGGAGTGCGCATCTCTATTCGCGAGGGAAGCTCAGCACGCACATGACACAGCGATTGAATTCGAGGCCCTAGTTTCGGTCTTGCCGAACGAGAAGTCTCGGGAGATCGCCCAGCTGCAAGTGAAGGCGAGTCACAGGCAAGCCAAGGAGTTTCGCGACCCTGCCGAGAAGGTTAAGGAAAAATAGGAGGCTTTTCCTTCTCTTTAATTCAAGTCCCTTGACCTCGTGGCGGCACACTCCGGTTCCGGTAGTGCAAATTGGCGGCCTTTATTCCCGCTGTGACGGAACATCAGGTGAAACAAATGGCGACCTCGACGATACGGCGAAATTTCACCCCCCACATATTTCTAACGACCATCGGGTCTGGCAGGCGTTTGCTGTCTTTTCAGAAAAACCACTTGATCTTCGCTCAAGGAGAAGCTTCGGACGGGCTGTTTTTCATTCAAGCCGGAAAAGTGCAGCTCAGCGTTGTGTCGGAAGGTGGCAAGGAAGCCACCCTGGGCATTTTGGGCGAAGACGATTTCTTCGGAGAAGGTGGTCTTGCTGGCCAGCTAGTGCGTATGTCATCGGCAACGGCCATGACCGACTGCGTCCTGCTGCACATCAAGAAAAGGGCAATGATGCTGGCGATGAGTCGTGAGCCGCAATTGTCGGCTACCTTTGTCAAATATCTACTGAAAAGAAACATCCGGTATCAGGACGATCTGGTGGATCAGCTTTTCAATTCGAGCGAAAAGCGGCTCGCGCGAATTCTCCTATTAATGGCGCATTTTGGCAAAGAAGGAGTGGTTGCCGAAGTAGAAGTGCCCAAGTTGAGCCAGGAGACGCTGGCCGAGATGGTAGGGACAACCCGTTCGCGAGTCAGCTTCTTCATGAACAAGTTCAGGAAGCTTGGTTTCATCGACTACGACAACGGACATCATCTGCGTGTCCACAGCTCACTGCTGAGCGTCGTGTTGAACGATGACGGTGGCACCGGACCTCCCGGAATGGTGACCCCCAATGGCAAGAAGACTCTTGAACCACCTTCAGCGCCGGGTGGACCTCCAGAGGAAGATCGTGCCCACAGGCCACCCCTACCTAAGCCCCCAGCGTCAACGGAATAAACTCTCCCAAGTAGAAGAGTTGGCGGCTCGCGGGTGTCGTAGACCCTGGCGCCCCAACCGTGGACGCGTTCGTGGCTTCTAGAGTTGCCGGATCAAGAAGGTCGAGAGCATGCGTTCAGATTTCGGCGAACAACATCGTACACAACGTATCGGCTGGTTGCGCGCATCGGTTCTGGGAGCGAATGACGGCATTCTTTCAACTGCGAGCCTGGTTCTCGGAGTTGCCGCTGCGCATGCGAATCACCGTAGTGTATTGGTTGCCGGAGTGGCCGCCCTTGTGGTGTGAGATCTCAGGTCGGGTGGGCTTCCCACGCATGTCTGTGTTCCCATCGGAACTCATGCGAGCAACTCCGGTAGCGACTCTGCCGAAGTGCACAGTGCCATGCATGATCTCTTCGCATTTGCGAAACACACGTTTCATCAGCACAGGCGTGGGGTGGGTAGACTCCGGGGGTGTCCTTTATTGAACAGACTGCTCACACCTCGACCTGCGAGACTTTCCTCGGAGGACTTCAATATGAGCCTGGGAACGATTCTGGTTATTGTCTTGGTTGTGTTCCTACTTGGTGGCGGCGGTTGGTACTGGGGCCGCGGTCGCGCTTAACTTCACCTGGTTGGGACTTTGAAAATCAGCCCTGTCAAATACGGACTCTCCCCTTCGCGGACGGGCGAGAGTCCATGCGGGCAGCGTGAATTGCAGCTTCAATCGAGAAGGGCTCTATGAGTCTGTTCGACATCGTATTCGGTTGTTGGCACAAGCGGTGCAGCTTCCCCATCACCATCCGCGGCAAGTTGCGGCGCAGCACAACTGCAGCGTCCGTCACCGGGACTTACGTTGTTTGCCTCGATTGCGGCCGCGAGTTTCCATACGACTGGTCGCAGATGAAGATGCTCGCATCCAGGCCTCCTATTGGTTGGGCGCCAGAGCGGGCCACCATCATTCCCGGCCTCAAAGTGGCGTGAGACCGGTGCCGGGCGCTTCGCGGAGCCTCAACCTCCGCGTCCGGTCCGTCGAACGGTCTTGTTGTTTCCTGGGCGGGCAACGGAACTCCCGCTCCTTGAATTAAGCAATTCTCAACGATAAGGAGAAAACCGATGAGCACAGGTACGAAAGATGAGATCAAAGGCACGTTTCATGAAGTGAAAGGCGAAATTAAGAAGCAGGTAGGTAAGGTCACAAGCAATCCTGACCTGGAGGCTGAAGGCAAGGCCGAGCACCGGGCCGGCAAGGTCGAGAAAAAAGTCGGTCAGGTCAAGAAAGTGTTCGAGAAGTAGATGATGCGGGCACGGCCAAGAGTGTGCTCCTGCGTTCGGATCCGTTGACGCACCCCCGTTCCCAACTCAGAACGATAGGAGAGCTTCGGTACGTCAGCCTCGCGCTCACAGTTCAGTATTAGAGCGGGACACATCGATCAGCCCCACGAAGCCACCACTCCCTCGCACGAGCCCGCCCAATTGTCCAAGTGAACACCGCAAACACGAAGCACGGTTAACAACTTACCAACGACTGAAACAAAGGCAAAGGAGAAGCAAAATGTCGGACCAAGAAAATCGCAAGCTACAGCACACCGATCCGCCGAAGCCTGAGGAGAAGAAGCCTGTAACCCAGCCGAACGTGCCGGCGCCCCCGAAACAGGAGATCCCGGTCGCACAGCCCAAGACTCCGCAGCCGGCGCAAGAGAAACACGATGAAGCGAAGAAGAAACCGGCTTAGGCTGCAGTGGGTCTAGGTCACTGAATTGGAAGGATCAGGGCGGTTCGGTTACATGGAGCCGTCCTGATCAACGTCAACGAGATGTGGCCGTCGAGAAATTCATGGTTCGGCAAGTCTCGCCCTGACAAGTTCGTCCACTGAATAACGTGGAATGAAAGTGAAGTGTCATATGAAGAACTACGGAATTGCATTGTTGACGTTATCAATGGCAACCTTCGCGTTCGCTGGTCCGGGGCAGCAAGACGCCCCTGCGCGCTTACAAGCGGCCGCCCTGGTCATGAACGAGATAATGGCGGCGCCCGATAAAGGCATCCCGGAAGAAGTGCTGCATGGCGCCAAGTGCATCGCTGTAGTGCCGGACATGGCGAAGGGCGCATTCATCGTCGGCGGAGAGCATGGTCGCGGTGTGGTTACCTGCCGCACTGCCCACGGCTGGAGTGCGCCGGCATTCATTTCGATTGGTGGGGGCAATTTTGGCTTCCAGGCTGGCGGCCAGTCNNGTCGATCTCGTCATCTTGTTCATGAATGACAAGGGTGTGCAGGGACTGCTCTCGAGTAAGTTCGAACTCAGCGGCGAGGCATCAGCCACCGCGGGTCCGGTCGGAAGGCATGCCTCGGCAGGCACCGACTGGAAGATGAACACGGAGGCTTTGAGCTACTCGCGTACCAAAGGCCTGTTTGCTGGAGTCGCAGTCGATGGCGCCGTGATCCAGCAGGACAATGACTCGACAGTTGCGTTCTACGGCAAGAATGTTTCTTTCCGTAAAACGCTATCAGGTGACGTGCACGCTCCAGCGGGCAGCGACCCGTTTCTCGCGGCGGTAAGGGCTGCCGTCAACAAGGCGAACCAGCACGAAGCTGCCGAAAAGAAGTAGTTTGAGTTTGAGTTAGCCTTTGCGCCTGCCGAATTGCGCATGCCGGCAATCGCACGTTGCGGCGTCGCTCGGGGATGGCCTCGATCAGTTTTGGATCGGGAGGATGCGGCATGGGCCTTTTTAGAAGCCGCAAGGATCAAGCGGACTTCGAGACGAAGCGAAGTGAGGGACGATTCGGCTTGCTCGGATTCAGGTAACGGAGGTCCCGGCTCAAGCCTAAGCACGGTCCAACTGCTCAATGTCAATCTTCGATCAGCATACGGCCAGGGTGCTGGCCACAATTTGCGCTTTTGTCGCCATCGGGGCCTTTCTCTACGGGGTTCGTCACACCCTCGTCGTTATTCTCTTCGCGGTTCTTTTTGCCTACTTGTTAGAACCGGTTGTCTACCGAATCGAACGGTCAAGTCTTGCAAGAGGCTCTCGATGGCTCGCAATCCTGGAAACCTATTTGGCGATTGGCGCGATTCTAGCGGTGCTTGGCACTCTGCTCGGGCCGAAACTTGTAGAAGACACTCGGCTGTTGAGCCAGTCGCTGCCCGGATTGCTAGAGAAGGTTACAAGCGGAAAGATTGTTTGGCAATTTGGCAATCGGTACGGCTGGAGCAATGACACTCAGCTCAAAGTCGAGCAGTTTATTGCGGCGCATCAGGCAGAGATTCTCGCTTGGAGCGAGGAGGCAGGTTCAGCCGTTGCCAAAATGTTGCAGAATATGGTCTGGGTTGTCCTGATCCCTATCCTCGCTATTTTTTTCTTGCGCGACGCACGGCGGTTCTCCGCAACCTTGCTGCACACCTTTCGCAAGAGCAACCAGCGGCGCTTTCTGCGCTTGATCATGACCGA
>PLBD01000306.1 GCA_003135315.1 Acidobacteriaceae bacterium
CGCTGCGCTCCACGTCGGTGTCTTCAATCCGCAGCACCATCACGCCGCCCGCCTGCCGCGCGAACAGCCAGTTGAAGAGCGCGGTACGGGCATTGCCGACATGCAACTGGCCGGTAGGAGAAGGAGCAAAGCGAACGCGGACTGGAGAAGAAGTGGTCACTCCCTGATGTTAGCAAGAAGCGTCAAAACTCCGCCGCTTTCTGACACACCCCGGAGCAGGTTACATCATCTAATTAAGTCGTGATTAAGTCGGGTTTTGTAGAGAAGCCTGGTTTTGAAGGGGACGATTCAATGCAGCAATCGGTGGACTTGCGCTCCTTTTCGCTGCAAAATACTCATAATCCCGTGAGGCCTCGATGAAGAGAGTCCGCCATTCGCTGATGCCACTTGCTCTTGTTCTGGTTATTTCCGCCTGCGCTGAAAATCCAGCTTCCGCGCCGCCGCCAACCGCGCCGTTCACGGATTTCCGTTACCAGAAGCCGGGCACGGTTCACAAGATTACGGCGCAGGACCTGCCCGCGCCCTATGCAACAAAGTCGGCCGTCAACGCGCCCGATGTCGTAGACCGTCCGAAGAATGCCTGGCCGCAAGCGCCCAACGGTTTCAAGGTGGAGTTGTACACGACTGACGTTCAGCAGCCGCGCAAGATCATCACCGCTCCTAACGGCGACTTCTTCGTAGCCGAAATGCATAGCGGTGATATCAAGGTGTTCCGCGGCATCACCGCCGACGGCAAACCGAAAGATCAGAGGGTCTTCGCCTCCGGACTGACGCAGCCTTACGGCATTGCGTTCTATCCGCCCGGACCGAACCCGCAGTACGTCTACATAGGCGCCACCGACGCCGTGCTGCGCTTCCCCTATCACAATGGGGACCTGAAGGCCGCCGGAAAGCCGGAGCACCTCGTCAATCTGCCCAGCGGCAGCAGCCACTCGACGCGCGATCTTGTCTTCTCGCCTGACGGCAAGCGCCTGTTCGTCGGTGTGGGATCGGCTTCCAACGCGGACGACCCCGACACCCATCCCGAAGAGAAGTTTCGCGCCGACATCCTGGTGATGAATCCGGATGGCTCCAATGTTCACATTTACGCCTATGGAATTCGCAACGCGGGCGGCGGGCTCGCCATCAATCCCAAGACCGGAGAGCTCTGGTGCTCGACCAACGAACGCGATCAACTGGGCGACAATCTGGTTCCCGACTACATCACCCACGTACAGGAGGGAGGCTTCTATGGCTGGCCCTACTACTACATCGGCGGCAATCCCGACCCGCGGCTCAAGGGCAAACATCCCGAGCTACAGAGCAAGGTGATCGTGCCGGATGTGCTGCTTCAGCCCCACAACGCGTCGCTGGAGTTGACATTTTACGAAGGCAGCCAGTTTCCCGCGGAGTATGCCGGCGACGTCTTTTCCTCGCAGCACGGCTCATGGAATAGAAGCCCGCGTGCCGGTTACGAAGTCATTCGTGTGCCGCTGCACCAGACGGGCCACGCCAGCGGCGAGTATGGAGACTTCCTCACCGGTTTCGTGCTTCCCGACGGCAAGGTCTGGGGACGTCCCGTGGGCGTGACCGTCGCGCCCGACGGCTCGTTGCTGGTCACCGATGACGGATCGAGTTCCATTTGGCGCGTGAGCTACACCGGAAAATGAAACGGGAAGTGGAGATGAAGCTCGCCGCGAAACGTGGTGTTGTACCGGCGCACAACATGATTCGGATTATCCCCTGGCGGGTTGTGACTCAGGCGTGAGTTGCGCCACCGCGTTGGCGGCTTCCATCCCCGAGCGAATGCAGTCGGGCACTCCGATGCCGTGATAGGCATTGCCCGCGATCGCAAGTCCGGGAATCTCCGCCACTCGCTTTTCGATTTTCTCGACGCGCGCCAGATGTCCGGGCTCATACTGCGCCATCGCTTCCCGCCAGCGGTACACGCGCGCGAAGATGGGCCGCGCATCCAGTTTGACAATGTCGCGCAGCTCGCGATGGACCGTTTCCAGCATCTCTTCGTCACTCAGTCCGAGCACCGCCTCGTCGCGCGCGCCGCCCAGGAAGCAGCGCAGAATGCCTTTGTCTGGCGGCGCACGGTGGGGGAATTTGTTGTGGACGAACGTACACGCCAGCATCCGCGTTCCTTCGCTTCGCGGCACCAGGAATCCGAAACCGCGGGGCAGTTTCGAAAGCTGCTGCTTGTAGTAGCCCAGCGTGACTGTGACCGAAGAACTATAAGTGATATCCAGCAGATTGCTCGCCAGGGCGCGGTCTACTCCGTCGAGCAACTCGCCCGCAACATTGGCGGGAGTCGCCAGAATCACGGCATCGTAACGCTCGTCGCCGTTCATCTCGATCGCAACCCGCCATCCGCCGTTTTCGGGATAGATCCGCCGAACGTGACGCCGCAAACGAATGGCGCCGGGATCAAGCCGGGCGACGATCGCATCCACCATCTGCTGCATGCCGTCTTTCAGCGACGTAAACAGTGGACGCGGAGGTTGCTTTTTCGCAGCTTGCGCCATTTTCTTGTGCGCGGCCAGCATGGCGCGGCTCAGGCTGCCGTACTTTTCCTCCATCTCGACAAAGCGCGGCAATACCGCGCGGGCGCTCAGCTTGCCGGCATCGCCTCCGTAGACGCCTGACAGCAGCGGATCGGCCAGTCGATCCACGACTTCCGGGCCGAAGTGACGCTCCACCATTTGTGCTACCGTCTCGTCGTCCTCCATGGGCCGCGGCGGATGCAGCAACTCGCGCGCCATAAGTACCTTTGTGCTCCACGAAAACAGCGGCGACAGCGCCGTGGGAACCAGTCGCGTGGGCACCATGAACATCAGCCCGTCCGGCATCGCGATCAGCCGGTCATGTACCACAATGTAGGTCTTGCGCTGCGCATCGTTGGAACCAATAAGCTGATCGGCGAGGCCGAGCTCGCCGCAGAGCGTGGCCGCCCACGGTTTTTCTGTAAGGAAGGAATCGGGGCCGGCTTCCACCAGGCAGCCCTCAATGCGATCGGACGACATGCAGCCGCCGAGCCGCTGTCCGCTCTCAAACAGCGTGTACTCCAGTTCCGCGCCCGCCGCGCGCGCCTTCTCCAGATAGAAGGCGGAGCTCAGTCCGGAAATGCCTCCGCCGATGATGGCGATTCTCTTCACGAATGCGCAACCTCTAACTGAATCAGATCATGGGCGGCGCATTGAGGGGAAGCCTCTTTATCGTTCGGGTCGGGATGGTAGCCGCGCGGCTGATAGATGCAGCAGGGTTCCTCGGCCATGATGTCGCCGGTGACGGCGTAGGCGCGGGCGCGGGAGCCACCGCAGATGTTGCGGTATTCGCAGGCGCCGCATTTGCCGTGGAGGAGGCCGGAATCGCGGAGCTGCACGAAGATGGGCGACTCCTGGTAGATGTGCGCGAGGGTGTCGGTGTGCAGGTCGCCGCCTTCGATGGGCAGGAATCCGCTGGGG
>PLBD01000092.1 GCA_003135315.1 Acidobacteriaceae bacterium
CCAGTCAAGCAAAACGTGTCCTGGCGCCCCAATCTGAATTGGAGTTCCCAGGCGGCGCAGGCAAACGCGGCAGCGTCGCTGCTGGTCATGGATCGCCCACGACAACGGGGCTAGCGAGAGAATCAGGAAAAGCCACATCGCAATGCCGTTGGTCATCGGATGTATTGTGCCGGCGAGGTACGCCGAAAGCCAGCGAACCGCCGTCCACGCGAACAAGCCGGTTACCAGCAGCAGAAGCCCCGCCTTGGCAAGAAAGAACGTCCACCATCGGCAGCGGTCGCGCAAGCTGAGAGGAGCGCGTCCCACCCGGCCTCCGGAGCGCGCATACACAATCAACCCGGCGCAAGCCATAGCCAACAGAACCGACAGCATATAAAAGCTTGCATAGCGCCTCAGTTCCTCCTCTCCCGAGCTGACCACCAGCAGCGAGGCAGGGAGAACATAGCCCGCATTCTCCGTCCGGTCGGCGAGATCGGTCTCCACTTGCTGCGTCGTCACTGCCGGTTTCATTCGGGCCACAGCCCCAATGCGTTCGGCAAAGTTCGTAAACGACGGCGCATCGGAGTCGAGCAACGCCCAGACAGCTATTTCTGGAGATGGCAGATGGAAATTGCGCGGCAGGACACCGATCACGGTTCGCGGGCTGCCGTCCAGGGTGACCGGCCGCCCCACAATCGCAGGATCGCCACGGAACTGAAACTGCCAGATGTCATGGCTGAGAAGCACGCAGTTGTTACAGGTTCGGTCGTCCCCAGTGCGGAAGGTTCGCCCAATTGTCACGTTGAGGTTGAGCACTTGGAAGAACTCCGGCGCCACTCTCGCAGCCAGAATGGACACTGTGCGTCTCTGTCCCACGAACTTGCCCGGGCCCCAGGAATACGGCGCGACCGCATCCAGAAGCTTGCTCGCTTTCCATGCGGAGGCCAGATCAAGCAAGGTCTCAGAGTGGAGACGCCGGAACTTGCCGTTCAAACTGATTACGCACACGCGATCGGATTCCGAGATCGGCGATGACAAGAACGACTGCATTGCGGGGATGATTCCGCCCGCCAGTATCACAACCGCCAGCAAGAGTGTGATTCCACCCAGGCAAGCCGCGGGCGAGCGGCGCAGGCGGTCCGCGCGCCTGAAAAACTTATCGCGATTGAATCGCAGCCAGAATGCGGCCGGAAAAGCGTTCCAGCAGAAGCGGGCAAGTTCGAGCTTCTTGTCGCGATTGAGCTGACCAGATTCCGCAAGGAAATGACACCAGTGCCAGATGTGACTGGTCCAACTCTCTCGCCAGGCGACACGCTGATCGCCGGGTACAATCCAGCTTGCCAGCCACAGTATTGACCTGCAACTGAGCAACGTTCTCCGCAGCGGACCGGGAAAGCGCATAAGCCTAATTAGAGTCAGATGATCGAAATAGCAGAGCGGGCGCAGCTAAATCGAAGAGCGAATCGCTCCTCCACAATGACCTATTGCAAAACTGCCCATTTGAAGGTATAAACCGAAACATCCTTTCTATCGCGTTCTTGCTGTCGAACAAAAACTTGATGGGCTTACAGCAAGGCCCGCTGTGCAAGTCGGCCTTGGGCCTAGGTTCATGCCGCGCTAGCAGTGCTAAGTATGGTTGCCTCCTCATCCAGGGTGCCTCGCCCGGTCAGCTGAGGAACACAGTTAACCCGTAGGATTAGCCGTCGGTAGAGTTGTTCACAGTCCATGCGATCGCGATCCACGTATTGGGAAAGCCGCAGGTCGAGCTTATCGAAGGTCCCTGCAAAGCGGGGGGCTGGTTACGTTTTATGGGTGAGGTTCCTCTTGGTTTCGATCATGGCGTGCGGTGCGACCTTGTCAGCCGCTGCCGCCGGCCCATCGCCAACCCCGTCGCTTCTCAATCCCGCCTCCACTCCGGCGCACGACATCTACCATCTGTCGCTGTTTGTAATAGCCATTTGTCTCGGCATATTCATCGTGGTGTTCAGCCTGATCGTCTATGCGGCGGTCAAGTACCGGAAGCGGCCCACCGATGACGATCACGAACCGCCACAGATCTATGGCAGCAATCAGGTAGAGTTGGCGTGGACCGTCATCCCGATTCTGATTGTGGTGGTGCTATTTCTTGCGGCAGCGCGGGTGATCCATGCGGTCGAGGACGCGCAGTTTCCTCCCAATGCGATTGAGGTTACCGCCGTTGGTCATCAGTTCTGGTGGGAGTTTCAGTATCCCGGCTACGGCTTTGTCACCGCGAATGAGCTCCACGTCCCGGTTAGCAACCCCGCGCACCCCACTCCTACGCACATCGTCCTGCTTTCCGCCGATACCGACCACAGCTTCTGGGTGCCCCAATTGGCAGGCAAGATCGACCTGATTCCCAATCGCAGGAATGAAATGTGGATTGACCCCCACGATGTGGGACATTACGTGGGACAGTGTGCGCAGTACTGCGGCACGCAGCACGCCAAGATGTTGCTGAACGTGATGGTCGATTCGCCGGAAGATTTCGAAAAGTGGACGCAGCAGCAGAAGACACCGGCAGTAATGTCGGACCAGGTGGTCGCCGGGCGCAAGGTGTTCGAAACCAACGCCTGCATGAACTGTCACACGATCACAGGCACAATTGCCAATGGTAAGTTCGGTCCCGACCTGACGCACTTGATGAGCCGCACCACGATTGCTTCCGGTGCCGCGCCGAATACGCAACAGAATTTGCTGCTGTGGGTGAAGGAACCCGATGCGATCAAGCCCGGCTGCCTGATGCCGGCGATGCAATTTGATGAGCAGGACACGAATGCAGTCGTGGCGTATCTCATGAGCCTGCATTAGGAGCCAGGAGAAGCTGATGT
>PLBD01000068.1 GCA_003135315.1 Acidobacteriaceae bacterium
ACGACACGAGATCCTTGACGGCGTTTTCCGGATTAGACTCGTTGGGCGAGAGTCCGATGCCGTATTCGGAGAGTTGACGAAGCGCGCGCGTGGGGGCAAAGTCGAACACGAAGCACACAGGTTTGAGGACTTCTTCCTCGTTCGGATCGTCACCATTCGGGTTCTTGATAGACCACGGAGACTGCACGCGGAAGGCTGCTTGAAAATACGTTTCAGGGCTTTTCAGATTGCGCAGCATCAAGATCGAAGACCATTGCGGCACGGTCACGCCCGTGGTGAGCTTTCCGCATGACAGCGTAATCGTCTTGGATTCGAAACCGCCCCCAATCGCCTTGCGCACCGGAGGGAGAGCATCAAGTCCGATCCCCGCCGACGCCCCGGCAGCCACAACACACTTGAACTCATGCCAGAAAACATTATGCTTTTGAGCAAGCAGGTTCGCCATCGCATGGCAGGCGGCGACATTGGGCAGAAACCAGAATGAGTGCTGCAGGTAGGGCAGCAATCGCACGTCGGAATATGGGAACGGGGGCTTTTCCGACTTCAGGCCCTCAACAATCTTCGGCGCGTACTGGCCCCGGATAATATCCAGCCATTTTTGTACGTCGGTTCTGTGCTTGAACTGCGCGCCCTTTCCTGTGCCCATAGCTGCAAAGAACTCATTGAGGTCGAACTCGTCGAACTCTCCGGCGCTCGCGACCGTCAGCAGTTCATCCGGCATCTGATAAGTCAGCAGACGCATTTGCGGTAGAGCACCATAAGGGTTCCATTTGCCGATGTTCTTGACAGCGAAATCTTCCTTCGCGCGCTGTTCGTCGGTATAGGTCCAGTTGAAGATTTGTTCTTCGATGAACTCGCCCGTTGCCAGCGCTTTGAATGGTGTGCCGGAGAGGTAGAGGTAGGCTTTGGTCGTGATGGGCAGGAAGTCGGTTTCTTTCTCCGAAAGCACTCCGAGGTCTTCGTTCACATCTTCCAGCCCGTCGTCGTACTCGAGCTTGGTCTCTTTCTTTGCAACGACTTCTTCTTCGCCCTCAAACAGTTCCTTCGCGGTCTCTCGCCAAGCGCCGAAGTGGTATTCGTCAAACACCACGAGGTCCCATGGTGGCGCATCCTTCAACCGTTGCACGCGCTTGGGCCGCTTCAGCGTGTCGATACTAGCAATCAGCCGGTCGTGCTTGGCGAATGCGTTTGACTTTCGGTCGGTCACGTCGCCTTCGCTGCCGAACACCTCGAAGCTGAGATTGAAGACTTCATTCAGTTCGCGGTGCCAGTTGTTCACCAATCCGGCAGGCACCACCATGAGAGCCCGCTGCAACTCTCCGCGTGAGGCCAGTTCCCGAAGAATCAGGGCGGTTTCGATGGTCTTCCCGAGTCCGACCTCATCCGCTATCAGGAAGCGGCGGGGTGACGTAGTTGCGATGCGGTGGGTCAGGACTACCTGATGGGGCAGCAGATCGATCTTCGCAGCTGTGAGAGCTGCGGCTGACTCCATCAGCGGCAGTGCGTAGGACTCGTAGACCAACCACGCTCGGCGTAGGCGCTCCCGAGTGCCGGGCGCAACGTGACTGAGTATCCTCTCAGCCCGGCCCACGAGCGGCGCCAGGGCGCTCGCTGGAATCTGCTTTTCGCCCACGCTGAAGAACGCGCGGACATAGCCATCATGTGAAATCTCGACAACGACACCCTCCCCGAACTCGGAGTGCTGCACTCGTTGGCCTGGGAACAAAGGAGGGCTCATCAGGAAATCCGGGGGTGGTTGAGTCCGATCCATGCGGGCCCATCCGGGTCTTGGTTCAGTTCATGGGGATCGAGGATTCTCCGAACGTCGGAATCTGCGCCAGCCCAAAGACATCTGCCTAGCGAAACCGTCTTGCCGAGGTCACTGCCGGAGCAATTCCACTCGTACTGTTCAGTGGCGCGAGGCATCGCGATCCTCCTCCGGCCATCGGGAATCCACAGGATGAGCGCGGCTTGATTCTCGTAACGGTCCTGGAAATCGACTACGATCTGGCGAAAGTCGTCTTCCAGCCACTGCGCGGCGTCCTCCGGGCTTAGCGCGTCCAGGCATCCATCCACACCAGCCACCACCACGGCATTGCCATCCGCCGCCGGTAGATCCTCCGGCCAGGCTCGCGAAAGTACAAATAACTGCCGCACCGAAACCACTTGATTGGGTTGTGCGATTCGTGAAAGGGCTTCTGCTCCCCAGAGGAGGCTAAGGCCGCGACGGGTCCAGCTTTGATCACTAACCACCAGCATCAACCCTCCTCACCGTCGTCGAAGAACAGTTTCAACTGCTGCGTGACGTCCTGGTGCTGGCTCTCCCAAGTTGCGTAAAGTTGTACGGCAATAGCTGCTGCGTCTCGAATAGCCTCATTCCATGACTCGGTGAGAATCTTCTTATAGAAGCACAATTGACAGTCGCCAAGAACGCTATCGCCGCACCCGATTTTTACGCTTTTTGCAGCCGATCCATCCGGCGAAATTCCTTGGAAGGCTGTCAGGCCGCTAATGGGGAAGATTTCCCAGGGTGCGTCTGCCCATTCCAGCGATTCAAGTAAGCCCTCTGTGCACGAAGTCCAATTCCCGCGCCCAAGCTTATGAAAGACCGAATTTTCAATCCAGCTCGCCTTGGGATGAAAATTCGCGTGCGACAATGCTGGTTCTGGCGACGCCCGCTGCCAGTTCCAGAAGCAGAACGTGTTTTGGTTTCTCAAGTATTGCTGGAAGCCACCCAAAACAAAATCTCTGACGTGGTCTTCATAGTTGCCACAATGTGTGATCGCCTTCAGCAGGAGGGCGTGAGTGAGAAGCTGCCGCGGACTGAACATCTTCCACCAGTGCGTGTACCCGTGCTGAGGAAGAGGCTGACGCTGATGGGTCATGTGCCCGAAAGGGATCTCGCTAACCGGCCAGTAGTCCGCAAGATCAGTCGACTTCCTTGCCTGCCACTCCCCTTCTGCCCGTTCCACACAATGTGTGTTTCTAGGCGGAGCAAAGAAACGGCCACTATAGGGCTGGCCGGCTGATTCACACGCCGAGCAGTAACCTTGAATAGCTATTGGCGCAATCGGAGCTGTGTCGCCTG
The DNA here is from genome assembly GCA_003135315.1 of Acidobacteriaceae bacterium. Classification (GTDB taxonomy): domain Bacteria; phylum Acidobacteriota; class Terriglobia; order Terriglobales; family Acidobacteriaceae; genus Bog-257. The sequence goes on from PLBD01000068.1 coordinate 3,089, forward strand.
ACGCCTCGATTGAGTCAACAATCACCTGAGGATTGCCATCGGCACCGCAGACAAATCGCGAAGTGTCGTCCTTCAACTCCCCTGTCTTCTTGTCAAGGCGCTGAGGGTACGTACCCCTCCCCGTTATGAAAGGGATGCCCGTATCAGGGCAGACGAGCGTTTCTGGTAAAGTGCCGCGCACCTCTATCAAGTGAAGAGGCTTCTCGCGTTCGCGATACCAGCGAGCGGTGGATTCAGGTTCATCGCCAGTACTCCCACCATATACATCGCCGTTCGGGGAGGTTCTGGGCGATCCCTTCATCCAATCAGGGTGCACAAGCAAACTGAGGTCAACCTTCTTATTCTTGGCCTTTCCTGGCAGATCGGGGGAGTGATGTAAGTTTCCACACTTGGGACATTTCACCGATGCATCTGCCTGAAGGAGGGCATATCTCTTCTCGCCGTCAGCAGCGACAAATGGTACGCCGGGGGCCATGCGTGCGTCAGACGCTTCGACATCGAAGACCTCCCCGCACCCCTCACACTGGAAATCCTCCCATGCCTTAACGGTCAGTGTCTTCACCGCCATGACAGAGGAGCTCATGATTGGCGTTCGATGTCCACATCCGGTTATCTGGCAAGGACCGTGCTTCGACCAGAAGACGTAGATCACCTCCGGGCCTTCGTATCGGTATTCCTTGCGACCGTCCGGTCCAAGCGTCAGTGGATCGAACGCAGCGTCCATGACCTCACCCGTCGAGACCCGAGTCCATTTGCCCCTATGACCACGAGGGCAGTCGCAGGCATAAAACGGCATGATCTGCGGCTTGACTTCACTTTCGATCTCGTCGAGAAGGGCTTGCACCTCGGCCGGGTCAACCTTAGCCATCTCATTCTTCACGATGAACCATGCGACCGGGTTCAGATCGCAACCGTACATCTGCATGCCAAGCCGGCTACCCTCGACGATTGTGGTTCCACCGCCCATGAAAATGTCGGCGACCTTGAGGTTCTTTAGCGCACCCTTCTTCTGATGGTTGGCATAGTAGGCATCCCAAACCAGCTTGGCCGCCTGGGCGGGATCCTCTGGCGCTTTCATAGCGCCCGCCAACAGCATTGCGCGGAAGACGCTGGATCGGCGTCTCGCCCACCACTTCGACATCTGGTAGATCGGTTTCCCGGCGTTGCCTTCAATCTGCGAGATTTGGTTGATCGGCAGGATCGG
>PLBD01000529.1 GCA_003135315.1 Acidobacteriaceae bacterium
TCGGCTACGTCTCCATCTCCCGTGCCAGCCACGACGCCACACTCTTCACCGACGACATCGCAAAGCTCGTGCCTCAGCTTGGAGCCGACGTCTCCAAAACCTCCGCCCTGGAAATCAATCAAGGTTTATCCGCCGGACAAGGAATTGGGCTAGGGCTCTGACACTGCCAACCGTTAAGGTACCCGAAAGGTTGCATAGCTCTTATTCCATTTGCGATTCGACCCTTGCCGTCTAGAATCTTGTTCAGCTCCATGATCAAGCCTCGAATCGGAATTACTCGCAAGAGTGGCACGCTTTTGACAACACAGGAGACAAACCACGGGCGATATCGTGTCCGGGTGGAGGAAGCTGGTGGCCTTCCTGTTGACATCATGCCGCCAGCCAACGCGTCGGCTGACCTCATTCAGGAAGAAAGAATTCAGGGACTGATTTTCACTGGAGGCGGTGACCTAAATCCGGTCTTGTACGGCGAACAGAACCGCGCCTCGCATTATATTGATGACGAGAGGGATAGGTTTGAAATTGAATTGATGCGGCGAGCTTTGGGCCTCGGCTTACCGCTCTTGGCAATTTGTCGCGGATTCCAGATTTTGAATGTTGCATGCGGAGGAATGCTGTTACAAGACATTCCTACGCCGCCGCACCAGCAACACGCTGCAAAAGATGGAGTTTCCGCAGCGCATACAATTGATTTAACGGATGGATCGCGTTTGCAGTCGCTGTTGGCGAAATCACCTATCGCGGTAAACTCCAGGCATCACCAAGCGGTCACACGCAGAACGCTCGGATGCCCGCTCGTCGCAACAGCATTTTCATCCGGCGAGGACATCGTCGAAGCGATCGAAATGCCAGGAAAAGCGTGGATCGTGGGTGTCCAGTGGCATCCGGAACGGATTGAAGACAATATAGGAGACTCATTTCAGGTGCTGTTTCGGGACTTCATGCGAGCAACAGTCGAAAAGAGTGGACTGAAATAAGAATGGCCATCAAGAAATCACAACTTTATGCGTCTCTCTGGGCTAGCTGCGACGAGCTTCGTGGCGGCATGGACGCCTCGCAATACAAAGACTACATCCTCACACTGCTGTTCATGAAGTACGTTTCCGACAAGTACGCCCACAAGCAGGATGCTGTGATCGACGTCCCAGGAGGAGGCAGCTTTGCCGACATGGTTAAGCTGAAGGGCGACAAGGAGATCGGCGAAAAGATCAACAAGATCATCAGCAAGCTGGCCGAGGCAAACGATTTGGTAGGCGTGATCGACGTCGCTGATTTCAACGATGACGACAAGCTGGGCAAGGGCAAGGAGATGCAGGATCGGCTTTCGAAGCTGATCGGCATCTTCGAGTCGCTTGACTTCAGTGCCAACCGCGCCGAGGGCGATGATCTGCTCGGCGATGCCTATGAATACTTGATGCGGCATTTTGCGACCGAATCCGGAAAGAGTAAGGGCCAGTTTTATACCCCGGCTGAGGTGTCCCGCATCATGGCCCAAGTAGTTGGGATCGGGCCGAAAACACGGCAGGATTCGACGATCTACGATCCCACCTGCGGTTCCGGATCGCTGTTGCTCAAAGCCGCCGACCAGGCTCCACGCGGGCTCACGATTTACGGTCAGGAAAATGATGTGGCTACTAGCACCCTCGCCCGGATGAACATGATCCTGCACAACAACCCCACGGCACTCATCGCGCAGGGCAATACGCTAGCAGTTCCCAAGTTCAAGGACGGTGACACGCTCAAGACCTTTGATTACGTTGTTGCAAATCCGCCTTTCTCCGACAAACGTTGGAGCACCGGCATCGATCCGCTCCACGACCCCTACGACCGTTTCCAGTCTTTCGGCACGCCGCCTGCAAAGCAGGGCGACTATGCCTACTTGCTGCACATTGTCCGATCACTCAAGAGCACCGGCAAAGGCGCATGCATCTTGCCACACGGCGTTCTTTTCCGTGGCAACGCGGAGGCGGACATTCGCCGTGCTCTTGTCCGCAAGGGCTACATTAAAGGCATTATCGGCCTGCCCACAAACCTCTTCTACGGCACCGGCATTCCGGCGTGCATTATCGTAGTTGATAAGGAGGATGCCCATGCCCGCAAGGGTATCTTCATGATCGACGCAAGCGCAGGCTTCATAAAAGATGGCCCAAAAAACCGCCTTCGGGCCCAGGACATCCACGAAATCGTCGACGCCTTCAACAGGCAACTCGAAATCCAAAAATATTCGCGAGTGGTCTCGTTTGAGGAGATCGAAAAAAATGCGTTCAACCTCAACCTCCCGCGTTACATTGACAGCCAGCAGGCCGAGGATATTCAGGATATCGACGGCCACCTGCGCGGCGGAATTCCTGTACGCGATTTGGATGCCCTCAGCCGCTACTGGAAAGTTTGTCCCAATCTCCGGCAGGTATTGTTCAATGCAAACCGCCCCGGCTATGTTGATCTCGCCGTGGATAAGGCGGCCATCAAGTCCACGATATATGGGCACCCGGAATTTGCCACCTTTATTGCAGGCATGAACGCCCATTTCGCCACATGGCAGCAAAAGAGTGAAAAGACGCTGCGGCAGTTACAAGCAGGCTGCCATCCGAAGGACGTCATCACCACGCTATCCGAGGATCTGCTAGTCCATTACACCGGCCAGCTGCTCATCGACAAATACGACGTTTATCAGCACTTGATGAATTACTGGGCTGAAACCATGCAGGACGACTGTTACCTCGTCGCCGTCGACGGCTGGAAAGCCGAACCCTATCGAAGAATTGAGAAAGACAAAAAGGGCAAGGAAAAAGACAAGGGTTGGGCCTGCGACCTCGTGCCCAAGACTCTCATTGTTGCTCGCTACTTCCCGGGTGAGCAGGCGGCCATCGACACTCTCACTGCCCAACTGGAAAGCGTCACCGCTCACATGACCGAGATGGAGGAGGAACACGGCGGCGAAGAAGACGCCTTTTCGGACGTGAGAACTGAAGCACCGGAGGGCAAAGAGGGTAAAGTCACGCGGGCATTAGTGCTTTCCCGTCTAAAGGAGATGGAGGGTGACAAGGATTCAAATGGAGAAGCTGCGGTCCTAAATGATTGGCTAAAACTCGCCAACCAGGAAGCCGACCTTAAGAAACGGCTTAAAGATGCCGAGGCCGAGCTGGATGCCAAAGCCTATGCGAAATACCCGGAACTCACGGAATCCGAGATTAAGACCCTGGCCGTGGACGACAAGTGGCTCGCTGCGCTCGATGCCATGATCCACGGTGAGATGGATCGCATCAGTCAGGCCCTCGCGCAGCGTGTGAAACAACTGGCCGATCGTTACGAAACGCCGATGCCGCAAATGGTCAACTGTATTGTCGAGCTAGAAGCGAAAGTGGACAGCCATTTTAAAAGGATGGGGTTTTCATGGAAGTGAACCCTGGCTACAAGCAGACGGAAGTGGGGCTGATCCCCAAAGATTGGGATCTCGACAGCGTTGAGAATCTTGCTCACATCACGACGGGCGGTAGGAACACGCAGGATCGTGTCGATGATGGTCAGTATCCGTTCTTCGTCCGCTCGCAGACAGTTGAACGCATCAACACTTATTCCTATGACGGGGAGGCGGTTCTGACAGCAGGCGACGGAGTTGGAACAGGGAAAGTTTTCCACTACATAAAGGGCAAGTTCGATGCCCACCAGCGCGTTTATCGTATCTCCGAGTTCAGCGAGCGCGTAAACGGATATTTCTTTTACCTCTACTTCAGCAGCCACTTCTACAACCGGATAATGCAGATGACCGCAAAGTCGTCCGTTGATTCCGTTCGGCGGGAGATGATTGCCAGAATGCCGGTGCCCCTCCCGCCCACTAAAGCC
>PLBD01000143.1 GCA_003135315.1 Acidobacteriaceae bacterium
CATCACCACGCTCGGTGTCATTCTGCTGCTCGTCGGCGGGTGGTCCGTAATGATGTGGGCAATATTCCTGCGCACGGTGATCCTGCTGCACTCCACCTGGTTTGTGAATTCGGCGACCCACATGTGGGGCTCCAAGCGCTTCGCCACCGATGACGATTCGCGCAACCTGTGGTGGGTGGCCTACCTCAGCTTTGGCGAGGGCTGGCACAATAACCACCACGCCCATCCGCAGTCGGCGCGCCACGGCCTGGCGTGGTACGAACTGGACGTGAACTGGTACGGCATCAAGACCCTGCAGTGGCTCGGCCTCATCTGGGACGTGAAGCTGCCCAAGCTGGGCCCGGCCCGCATCCAGCCGGTGGTTAAGCCGGAAGCGGCGCCGGCGGAAGCCGAAGCCGTGGCCGTCGCCTACAGCGGCGACTAACCTTTCACTGGCAAATTTAGGTTGTAAAGACGGCGCTCAAACGGCGCCGTTTTTGTTGCCTGCGGCAGAACCGGAGCTCCGTTATAAAATTTTGCCGTGCTCTTCTTCCTGGATCGTGGTCCCTCAGCTCCGCGAGCCCCAAACCAGCGGCCAGTTCTTCTCGCTGTGGCCTTGGTCCTGATCCCCGCCGCGCTCTACTCCCCGGTTCGCCATCATCCTTTCGTTAACTACGACGACGGCATCTACATCACCAACAACGATCATGTGAAGCATGGTTTCCACCGCGAAACTGTCAGGTGGGCCATGACCAGCTACGACGCCGCCAACTGGCATCCCGTCACCTGGTTCTCACACACGCTTGACTACCAGCTCTTCAAGGACAATGCTGCCGGTCATCACAACGTCAATCTTCTGCTTCATGTCGTAAACGTGGCGCTGCTGTTCTGGGTGTTGCTACGCGCCACCGGTCGTGGGGGCCCCAGCTTGATGGTCGCCGCGCTGTTCGCACTGCATCCCATCAACACCGAATCCGTGGTCTGGATTGCGGAGCGCAAGAACCTGCTGAGCATGATGTTTTTCCTGCTGGCACTGGGCGCATGGGGATGGTATGCGCGCAAACCGCAATTTTCCCGCTACCTCGTGGTTGTGTTTCTGTTTGCCCTGGGACTGATGTCCAAGCCGCTGGTTGTCACCCTGCCGTTGGTTTTGCTGCTGTGGGATTATTGGCCGCTGGAGCGAATGTTCGCCACCAGTTCGCAATCGTCTTCCGGCGATCGTGTTCCTGCGCGAAGTTTACCGTCGCTGCTGCTCGAGAAGCTCCCCCTGTTGGCGCTCAGCGCGTGCAGCGCACTTATCACCGTGAAGGCGCAAGAGGAGGGCGGAGGTTTCAATCCTGACTACACTCTCTTTCAGCGAATGGAAAATGCCGCTGTCAGCTACGTGCGCTATATCGGGAAAGCGATATGGCCGTCGCGCCTGGCGCTCCTGTATCCCCATCCCGGAAGCTCGCTGAAGGCGTGGCAAGCCGGATTGGCGCTGCTCGTCCTGATCGCGATTTCTGTTCTGGTGGTTCGCTTCCGGCAGCGCCGCTATCTGCTGGTGGGGTGGCTATGGTTTCTGGGCACGCTGGTTCCCATGATCGGTTTGCTGCAAGTGGGCCGGCAAGCGATGGCCGACCGCTATGCCTATCTGCCGTTCGTAGGTCTGTTCATCATGTTGTGCTGGGGAACAGCCGACTGGGCGCAGCAGCGGCAGCTATCGCCGGCGTGGCTGGCGGTCCCAGCTTGCGCCTTGCTGCTGTTCTTGGCCGTGCTCACGCACTGGCAGATCGGCTACTGGAGCGACAACGTCACCCTGTGGACGCATACCGCGCATGTCACCCCCGGAAACTACACCGCCGAGAACGAGTTGGGTGATGCCTTGCTGGGAGTGGGACGGCCGGACGAAGCCCAGGTTCACTTCCTGCGCGCCCTGGCAATTTATCCTTCCTATCCGCCGGCGCTCATGTTCGTCGCGGTGCAGAATCAGCAGGAAGGCAAGCTGCGCCAGGCCATCGCCCAATATCAGCAGGTGCTGGCAGCCAGCCAGAACACCGAGCTGAAAGCGAAGGCCTTCACCAACATGGGGCACGCTTATCTCGACCTTGGCGAACTGGCCCAGGCTCGCGACAGCCTCCAGTCAGCCCTAGCCTTGAACTCCGGCAACTTTGCCGCGTGGCTCGACCTGGGATTAGTCTCGCAACAGACGGGAGACGTTTCTTCGGCCATCCACGACTACTTCCAGGCAGTCACGATCCATCCCTTCGACGTCGGCTACCTGCTGCTGGCACAGGCTTTGCAGCAAAGCGGGCACCAGGTCGAAGCGAAATGGGCCCAGCAGAAGGCCAGAGACCTGACCGCAGACTACCAGCGGGCAGAGCAAAAGGCGGCGCAACTGGTCGCCAGCAAGAAGGCTCCGGAGTGACCGATGACTTCACCAAGCCCTCCAACTCCACCGGCGCCCTCACCTGGGTGCGCGATTCACTTCGCCATCGCGGCCTCGCCGGCTCTGCGCGCTACTACTCTCGCGAGTTCCTCGATCTTCTCCGCGATCTGACTCCCGAGCGCCGCAAGTCGCGCTACGGCGACATTGACTTCGACTTCGAGCATAACGTGGATACCACCTGGGCCACGGTGTCGTTGCGCACCCGCATTCGGGAGTGGCTTTCCGGCGGTCAGTATCAGCCTTCGGAGCCGGTCATGTTTCGCGAGATGCTCGACTCGCTGCCTGTCTACCTCGATGGCTTCACCTTCATCGATTTGGGATCGGGCAAGGGCAGAACTCTGCTGATGGCCTCCGACTATCCTTTCCGCCGCATCATCGGAGTGGAGCTGCTGGCCGAGTTGAACGCGATCGCGCAGCGGAACATCGCGCGCTATCGCAGCGATTCGCAGAAGTGCTTTGCCATCGAATCGCACGCCGCCGACGCGGGCCGCTTTGACCTCCCTGCGGATCCCAGCGTGCTCTATCTCTTCAATCCGTTTCCCCGGCACGTCTGGTGCAACGTGCTGGCCAATCTGTACCGTTCGCTGCTGGCTGTGCCGCGTCCGGTCTTCCTCATCTATCACAATCCCGTGCACCAGGACATTCTCGCTGCCGAAGGCTGGTTGCAAGAGCGGGCGCGGACCCATCAGTTCGTCATCTATCAGGCAGTGATCGATGATTAATGGCACGTCGACTCCCCGGCTCACGTCTGCAAGCCGTCGAGTTGCGTTAAGATATTCTTCAGGTGACCGATGACTGAAAATTCCCATACTCCGCCCGCTGGCCAGCAAGGCGATGCCGCCGAACATGTTGCCGAGGCCCATCGTAAACTCAGCGGCTTGCGCCAGCGGCTCGACCGGCATCCCGAACTGGAAGAAGCGATCTCCAGTCTGGAAATGGCGCTTAGCATTCTCACCACCAAGACCGGCGGGATGTTGTGAAGCAGCGACTAGAAACTAGCAATTAGCCTTTAGCCCTCTCGGATGGCTGACTACTGGCAACTGGCAACTAGCAACTGGAAACTGACGCATGTGCAGGAACATCAAAACGCTTTTTAACTTCGAGCCGCCGGTCACCGAGGATGAGGTGCGAGCGGCTGCTCTTCAGTTCGTGAGGAAGATCACCGGCTTCAACAAGCCGTCGAAGGCGAACGAGGCTTCGTTTCAGGCCGCCATCGACGAAATAGCCGGCATCTCGAACCGTCTGCTGCATTCGCTTGAAACCGCCGCCCCGCCCAGGGATCGCGCGGAAGAGGCGGCAAAAGCCAAGGCCCGCGCCGCGGCCCGCTTTGGCGCGTAAGACGGCTAATTGCTAACTCCTACGGAAGCTCTGATTAAGTCGGCTCCTCGAAGGGGACGGCCTTCAGGCCGTCCGTAAAGGCCGAAAAATCATTGCGGCTTTAGCCGCTGAAGGACTTCGCCCTGGCTTGATCAGGATTTCCCCAACGTGCTAAGTACCAACCGCGAATCCACAGCCCCCTGCCTCACGACGGCGAACAAAGATCTGCCCGCAATGCTGTTGTCTCCAACGCCGTAGTATCCTTGCTGTAGAGGATGGGACGGTGCGGCACGTTTCGGCTGGTGCCGCCACTTTCGCGGTCCGGCGCCGGATTCGCAAACATGATGACTTCGCTTGAGCAAGGGCCGCAGAATGGCAATGTGCCGGAGCCTAACGGTCCCGTTCTGGTGATGTCTTCGCCGCGCCGCAAGCCGGGCAGGGCAGAGATCTGGAGACGCCGCATCTTCCTCGTCGTGTTCGTCCTCTTCTGCCTGGAAATCGGCATCATCCTGACCGTCGCGCCCTGGACCCCGTTTTGGACCAGCAACTCGCTGCTCCTGGCTTTGCCGAGAGTGCGCGCGGTCCTGATGGACAGCTTTGTTCGCGGCTTGATTACTGGCTTGGGTTTGATCGATATTGGACTGGCGGTGGCCGAGGCCGTCCTTTACCGCGATGACCCTTAGGGTTGACGCTGTTTCGCAGCCGCTGCGTTGCACTTGCTTGGGTGACTTCAATCACATCGCAACTTTCGGCATTTCGTCACAATAGCTGTTTCCCGCTTTCGCTAGTTGCTAATTGCTAGTTGCTACTTGCTGCCCTTATGGACTTCCTGCTCGAGATCGGAACTGAAGAGATTCCCGCCCGCATGATCGACAGCGCGCGCGCAGAACTGGCGCGCCGTGTCGGCGACCTGTTGCAGCGCGAGCGGCTGGCTGATAGTGCGTCAGTTGAGTCGTACTCCACTCCGCGCCGCCTGGCCGTGCTGGCTTCCGGCGTTGCTCCCGCCCAGCCCGACGTCAGCGAGAAGCTGACCGGGCCGTCGCTCAAGGTCGCCTACAAGGATGGAGCGCCGACTCCGGCCGCCGAGGCGTTCGCCCGCAAGGTCAACGTGTCCGTCGACGCGCTGGAGAAGATCACGACGCCCAAGGGTGAATACCTCGCCGCGACGGTGCTGAAAAAAGGCCGCCCCGCAGCGGAGATCTTTGCCGAATCGTTGCCCAAGGAGATCGCCGGAATCTACTGGGCCAAGAGCATGTACTGGCGCGGCAAGTCGGCGGAGCGGTTCGTGCGTCCGGTGCGCTGGCTCGTGACGCTGCTCGATGGGGAAGTGGTGCCGCTGGAGTTTGCCGGCA
>PLBD01000527.1 GCA_003135315.1 Acidobacteriaceae bacterium
GACCTGGTCGATCAGCTCTTCAATTCCAGCGAAAAGCGGCTGGCGAGGATTTTGTTATTGCTCGCGCAGTTCGGCAAGGAAAGCAAACCCGAGACAGTGGTTCCCAAGATTAGCCAGGAGATGTTGGCTGAGATGATTGGCACAACCCGGTCGCGAGTGAGTTTTTTCATGAATCGTTTTAGGAAATTGGGCTTCGTCGAATATAACGGCGAGATTCGGATTCACAACACCCTTCTAAACATCTTCCTACGGGAATAAGAGTGCTGCAGTTTCACAGCAATGGATGCCAAGCGCAGACCGGCGTCCCGAAGGCACGCCCAATCGTCGCGTGCAAAATTGAGCCTCAATTCCTCGATTGACGAAAACAAGGGCTTTGCATGAATTGCCGTCGTATCGTCAAGGTGAGAGGACTTCCGGAAGGATGATCGCCGATCGTAGATGTGTGTTCAGCAGCCCGGAGGTTGGCCAGAAACCAGCTTCCAGGGGGATTAGTCCGGAGAAGTCGGCCAGCATCCGGTAACCGCATTGGCACCCCCACTTGGACGTAAAACGCCGATCTCGGACAGGTGACGCAGAAGCCTCCCGACCCAGGTAGTGAACGATAAAGGACGTTATCGCCAACATCCCGCTACTGCGACCTCAAGGGCATCGCTTCCGCGAGAGTTGTCCGCAAATGAGTCGTTTCTTCAACAACATTTTGTCTTGCTCGTGGGAGACTTGGTGTTATTGGTGTGAACGTCCTTTATCATTCACTATCTGGGTTGGCAAGTTCCGCAACAAGCTCCTGGGTCACTTGCTGGAGATGGAGACCATTTCCTCAATTGGATGGCTACCGCGAAACAGACAATGTCATTCCTTGCCCCCGGCGCGTTTATCGCAGCTAATCCCTCAAGCGAACCTTAGCCTTCGTGTTAGCTGTCATTCAGGAGCAAGCTGTCGTTCGCGGAGTAAGCAGCGGCTTTGCGGTCGAGAAAGGTCATGCCACAACCGCCGGACAACCAATAGCTACTGCTCCACGAATCGGGAAGGGCAGGTTCAGGCCCCTGCCCTTGATCCTGTTTCGGGTTATTCGATCAATTGGATTGCGCGGACTTACGGGATTCGCAAGAATCCGTGAAGCACGCCACTGGAGTCGATATATAACCCAGTGATCACCCCTGACGGGCTGTTGCTTGAGGGCTGCGTGCCTTGGCCGGACGTTGTGCCCGCCCCCGGAACGTCGAACGTGGTGATCTTGCCGTCCGCTTCGCGCACGAAGCCGTGAGACACGCCACTCGCGTCGTCGTAGTATCCCGTGATCGCCCCCGATGGGTTGATGTTATGGACAAGGGTGTAGGTGGATCCCGGAGGATCAAAAGTGGTGAAGCTGCCATCGCATGCGCGCAAGAAGCCGTGACACTGAATTGCGTCACAGTAGGTTCCTGTGCTCGCGCCCGCCGGATCGATGCTCCAGGGCACGGTGTCGGTTGACCCCGGAGGGTCAAAGCTGGTGATAGTGCCGTCCTTGTCGCGCAGGAAGCCGTGACCCGCGTTGTTGGCGTCAATGTAGACTCCCGCGATCGTTCCCGCCGGGTTGATGTCCTGAGATTGGGTGCCCTGGCCGGCGCCTGTGCCTGCGCCGGGAGCGTCGATCGTGGTGAACCTGCCGTCCCTATCGCGCAGGTAGCCGTGCTCCACGTTATTCGTATCAACGTCGTACCCTGTAATCATGCCCTCCGGGTTGATGGTGTAAGCGGCGGTGCCTTGGTAAGTGCCTGTGCCTGCGCCGGGATCGTCGAACGTGATGATCCTGCTGTCGGGCCAGCGAACGAAGGCATGAAAAACGTTGTTCGAGTCGAGATAGAATCCCGTGATCGCGCCCTGCGGATTGATGCCGTTGGGAATGGTGCCTTGGCCGGAAGCTGTTCCAGCACCCGGAGCATCGAACTCGATGATCCTGGCCCGATGACGAGGGGCTTCCTGCGCTAAACCATCCTGCGCCAACAAACGGATTGGGGTTGCGAGTGCAGCTAATGCACCCAAAGAAAAGATCGCCGTCTTAATTCTGGATTTCATATCTCTCCTCATTGGTGAAAGTTGTCGAACGGGCTGCCGTAAGATCCGGCGTTAGAATCGCCTCAGCCCGCATTCCAACACCGTTCGAGTACGCGGCGAGTGTGCGGTAACCGGCTCGGGCAGGCAATACACGCCAGGTGATTTAATTGTCATTTGGCCGGTACGTCAGGTAAGTCATTCAATCCAATGCCTCACGACAAGTGAAGCCGCACTGTGAATTTCCAGCCGGAATAGAAGTCGGCGCTAGGAACCAGCAGCAGGCTGTAGTAAACTCCCTGGAATCGCTCCCGCAAGCTCCCTTCCATGAAAGACGCGCTACCAGCCCGCGTGCGCCTCGGAGCGGTTGAAGTTAATCTCCGAGTCGGAGAACTGCGCGAAGGCGAGCGAACCATACTCTTGCAGGACCAGCCCTTTCAAATCCTGCAGATGCTAATCGAGCGCGGCGGCGAGCTGGTCACGCGCGAGGAAATCAAGAAGAAGTTCTGGCCGAACGACACTGTGGTGGAGTTTGACCACAGTATTAACGCAGCGATCAGAAAGCTGCGGCGAGCGCTCGACGACTCTGCCGACGATCCTAAGTACATCGAAACCATACCGCGTCGCGGCTACAGGTTGATGGTGCCGGTGGAGCGGTTAGTTTGCGCCGAAGTTTCTCCTGCCGAGGCGCTTCCTCAGGTTGCCGACAACGCTGCCGGTCGACTGCCTAAGCCGCCCGATTCTGGGGCTCTAGTTGGCAGGACGGTTTCCCACTACCGCGTGCTGGACATCATCGGTGGGGGTGGTATGGGAGTGGTCTACCGCGCCGAGGATCTCAAGTTGGGCCGCCGTGTGGCGTTGAAATTTCTACCCGAGGAGATGGGCACTGATCTGCAAGCACTGGAGCGCTTCGATCGCGAGGCGCGGGCCGTCTCGTCGCTCGACCATCCCAACATTTGCACCATCCACGAATTCGGAGAACATGAAGACCGTCCCTTCATGGTGATGCAGATGTTGCAGGGACAGACCTTACGCGACCGCTTGGCGGCAAGCGAGGGACCGCTTCCACTGGAAAAACTGCTGGACGTCGCGATTCAGGTGAGCGCCGGTCTGCAAGCCGCGCACGAGCGGGGCATCATCCATCGCGACATTAAGCCGGCCAACATCTTTATTACCGACAAGGGCGTTTGCAAGATTCTCGACTTCGGCGTGGCTAAGCTGCTGGAGGTGGGAGTCGAAGATGAACTGGCGATGCAACCATGCAACCCAGCCGTCGCGTTAACAGCGCCCGCCGGCGCTTCCCATCTTACCCGTACCGGAGCCGCCATGGGCACGGCCGGTTACATGTCTCCGGAGCAAGTGCGCGGGGAGAAACTCGATGGCCGCACCGACATCTTCTCGTTTGGACTGGTGCTGTACGAGATGACCACCGGGCAGCGCGCTTTTGCTGGGGAAACAGCGGAGATCGTACATGATGCGATCTTGAATCGCACAGCTGTGCCGGTGCAGGACCTCAATTCCGCGATTCCATCGAAACTTGGAGAGATCATCAATAAGGCGTTGCAGAAAGACCGAGCGAAGCGATATTCGAGTACGGCGGAGGTCAGGTCGGAGCTTGAGAGCCTCGTTGAAGTAACAACAAAATCCGCCCGTTTGAAGCACAGAACGTATGTGACCTTAGCCGCGGCTCTGGTTGTGCTGACTGCATTCGCCTGGTTCGGCTATCGCAATCTGGTTCACCACGTGAGTGCGGTTGCCGGACCAGTTAGCTATGTTTCTTTAACAGAACGCGAAAATGTTTCGGGCCCGGCAACGATTTCATCTGACGGCAAGTATTTCGCGTATCAGGAAAAGGTCAACGGCAAGTCCAGTCTCTGGATCCAGCAAGTCAGCACAGGCAGCTCATTGAAGGTCACACCCGAGATGAAGTCAGCCATCGTGGAAGATGTGGCGTTTTCCCCGGACAGTACGATCTTGTATTACCAGGTTAGGGACGTCAGGACCGGAGTCAATTTGCTATACAGAGTTCCCACGCTGGGCGGCACTCCGGAAGTATTTATTGCAGGCGCATTGGGAGCAGTCGGCTTCTCGCCGGACGGAAACGCCATAGCCTATAGGCAAAGAGGCCCGGATGGCAGGCTGCAGCTGATGATCTCCAAAGCCAATGGAAGCGGGCCGCAGATGTTGTACGCGGGCGGGACAGAAACAATTGCCTCACCCACGGCGCCGGCGTGGTCGCCGGATGGCAAACTGATCGCCATTTCAGAGTGGGCGCTCGGTGGAGGACGAAAATATTCAACCATTTCGCTGATCGACCTGAACGGACGACGCACTGAGCTCACCGGGGACAAGCAGATGGAGGTTTTCAAACTAGCCTGGCTGCCGGATGGATCTGGCATCGTTTTCATCGGCAATCCCTATGGCCCTGAGCCGGAGCACATCTTCTTGGCGTCCTATCCTGCCGGCCTTGTCACACGTATTACGAACGATCCCATCAGTTATGACGTGAGCAGCCTCGGCATAACCGCGGACGCACGCTCCCTGTTTGCAATTCGACTGACCTCCTCGGGGTCCTTCTGGATTGCCTCCGATTCCTTTAGGAATGTAAAGGAGTTGTCCTTGGGCGGCGCATTAGGTCCTCTATCCCAGGGTTTGGGTCTTGTCGGCCAGCGGATTTTCTATTATTCGAACGTGGGCGACACATCCGGGATTTGGAGGTCAGATTCCGACGGATCGCCGCCGATTCGAATCACTCCCAGTGACATATCCGTAGGCCACATGTCATTGTCGCCGGACGGGGCTAAAGTCGCATTCGAAGTTTTGACCAATGCGAGGTTGAACATTTGGTTGTCTGATGCTCAAGGAGGCGGCCTGCGGCAACTTACAAATGGATCTCGTGACCAGTTTCCGGTTTTCAGTCCGGATGGCAGTGACGTTGTGTTCTCTAGAGTGGATAAGGACACGGGACACTTATATCGCGTTTCAGGTTCCGGCGGGCAACCAACGCTAGTCTCCGACACGCCACTGGGATTCGCAACCAGCACCCGGCCTAGCGGCGATATCCTGTGTCAGTATTTTGATGCCAAAGCCCGACGTGGGATGATCGCGATTGTTTCGCTACGGAACGGTCGCCTGCTTCGAGTACTTGATTTCCCGGGTTGGGCGTCGCAACCACGTTTTACCCCTGACGGCAAGGGTGTCAGCTACATTGACGACAGTGACGGTGCCTCAAATATCTGGTATCTGCCACTCCAGGGAGGACCTTCTCGAAGACTTACCAATTTCACGTCGGAAGAGGTTAAGGCGTATGTCTGGTCGCTCGATGGAACGCGACTCTTAATGGCTCGCGAACTAACGAGTGGCGCCGCTTTCCTGATGCGGAATTTTGCTGGGGCGTCGCAGCGCTAGGGACAGCACTCCGTATGAACTTGGCGCCTCGACGTTGTCCGGCCTCTACCCCGTCTACACTCGAGGCTTGGCCTTTCTGGATGCTGGTCTGCCCTTGCAGGCCGCGACCGAGTTCAAGAAGCTCATCGAACATCCAGGGATTGTGCTGAACGACATCCCGGGTGCCCTGGCACACCTGCAACTCGGACGCGCCCAAGTGATGATGGGCGAAAAGGCCGCCGCTCGAAAGTCCTATCAGGACTTCCTCACTCTCTGGAAAGACGCAGATCCCGACATCCCCATCTACAAACAGGCACAACTGGAGTACGCAAAGCTCCATTAAAATCCGACGGCATCGGCACCCCTCAGCGGAGCTACGCTTCGATAGCTCCAAGTTGTCGGCAACTCGGAAGTAATCCATTTGGACGTAAAACGCCCATCTCGGTGAGTTGGGCCCGAAAACCTGCCGCGGGCTTGCCGACCTAGTTGTGAACGATAAAGGACGTTATC
>PLBD01000065.1 GCA_003135315.1 Acidobacteriaceae bacterium
GACGCTGCACGAGCTTTCAGCGCCCGAGGCCAGCGCCCGCATTGTGCTGCGCAACAAGAAGTCCCTCGAACAGGTGCAGATCTGCCTCGGCGTTCCGGCCCCGCCCATTACGGATGACAACCGCTACGCCACGCTGATTCTCAATACCGTGCTCGGCGGCGGCATGAGCTCGCGGCTCTTTCAGACCATCCGCGAAGATCGCGGCATGGTGTATTCCATCTACTCCGATCTGAGCCCCTACCGCGACACGGGAACGCTGTGCGTGTATGCCGGAACTTCGGCGGGCAAGGCTCTTGAAGTCGTCGAGCTCATCCTGGGCGAGTTTGCCAAGCTGAAGCAAACTCCGCTGGCAGAGGAGGAGCTCACACGGGCTAAAGACCAGGTCAAAGGCAATATTCTGTTGGGACTGGAGAGTTCGAACGCCCGTATGGCCAACCTGGCCCGTCAGGAAATGTACTTCCACAACTTCTTCACGGTGGAAGAGGTCATCGCCCGCATCGATGAGGTAAGCGCGGACCAGGTGCAAGCCATGGCGCAAAAACTCTTCGATCCCAACCGCATCGCCGTTACCCTGCTCGGGCGTCTCAACGGCATCAAGCTCAAGCGCGAACAGCTGGTGTGCTGAGAAAGCAGGGATCAGGGGTCAGTTTCAACGTATCGGTAAGTCGGGCTGATGTGGGTGAAGAATTTCTCAAGCTACGACGGAAAGAGCAAAACCGTTGGACTCATCCCCGACCTGACCCTGCCCGCTGCCCCCAGACCCCTGATCGCCGTCTTTCGAGCGTCTCATTTCCCTTCTGCGTCAGTACGATGTAGCATTTTCACAGCCGGGCCGTCATCCGCCCGCTTCATGAGGCATTGGAAACCAATGAACTGCACGATTCTGCCTGGCCGCGCTCAACGCGGTGCGCTTCGCTCCCAAGCACCTTCCGCTAACGGCTTCACGCTGATGGAATTGCTCATCGTTATGGCCATTATCGCCATCCTGATGTTGATTGCCATTCCGACCGTGGGCAGTTTGAGGAAGAATGCGAACCGGCTCTCGGCCATTCAGTCCATCCGCGCGATTCAGCAGGCCGAAATGCAGTATGAGTCAACATATCCGGCCAATGGCTACGCCTGCGAGCTGAAATCGCTGGGCGGCGACCCTGCTACCGGCGCAGCTTCACCAACCGCGGCGCAGATTCTGCAACCCGACATTACCTCCGGGTTCAAATCGGGATACATCTTTACCATCAGCAACTGCCAGAAAGTGACCGTGAACGGTCAGGATCGCATCACCAGCTACAGTGTCACCGGCGTGCCTCAAACGGTGGGCAAGACCGGCGACAGCGGCTTCTGCAGCGACCAATTCGGCACCATCAAGTCTGACCCGACAGGCGGCGCCAATTGCACGCAACTCGTGCAATGAAGAGTTCCGTCCCCATCCCACGCGGCGGCCTGACTCTTCTGGCCGCCGCTTTCCTTTGCGCCCCGCTCGCCTTGCGCGGACAGCCGCCTTCTGCGCACGAGGTCGCCCGGCGCGTCGATCGCCAGTACAACCTGCTGCACTCCCTCAAAGCCAGCTTTACCGAAAGCTACGAAGGCCTGGGCATCCACCGCGCAGAGAGCGGAACGCTTCTGCTACTCAAGCCCGGCCGCATGCGCTGGGATTACGACCAACCCCATCCCAAGCTGTTTCTCACCGACGGACAAACAGCTTGGTTCTACGTTCCCGGCGAGCACCAGGCGCGCCGCTTGCCGGTAAAACAGCTCGACGATTTGCGCTCTCCTCTGCGTTATCTGCTGGGCAAGACCAGGCTGGAAAAAGAGCTGGTGGGACTTTCCGTCGCGCCCGATCAGAAGCCGGCGGTCGCAGGCGACGTAATTCTGCGAGGCATCCCTAAAGGAATGAGTGAACGCGTGTCGCAAACTCTGCTGGAAATCGCTCCCGAGGGATTGATCGTGCGCATCGTGGTCGAAGAGCTTGATGGTTCTGTAACCGAATTCCGCTTTCTTCAGCAGCGCGAAAACGTCGAAATACCAGACGCGCAATTCCACTTCGTTCCTGCGCCCGGCGTCGAAGTAGTGGCGGGAACCGAGTTTATGGAGTAGCCGAGGGACGCTTTTCGCCATTCGCTCTTCGTTTTTCGCCAGTGCGGGGTGAAGGGAACAGGCAGGGATCGCGCTTACCGTGGTCCGGAATATTCGCAAGAATTGAGAGCCGTACTGAGGGCTAATGTCTGATGGCGCGTGCGATGTAAAGTCAACTTTTTGGCAGTGGGCCAGAACGCCCGAGAGGCAGAGCGCCGCAGGCGCGAAAGATGATAGCCCCGCCCTTCAGGGCGGGGTGGGCGAGAGATATGATCCGGGTGCCTCGGGCACGGCACAGCAAGAGCGGGGACTTTTGTTTCGTCCCTGGTGGACCCTGTTTCTTGAACGACCTATTACGAATTCTTTTCTTACCAAAAGCTAGGGGCTAATAGCTAAAGGCTGAAGGGAAAAGCGGCCGTTCCGAATGTTAGACTATAGTTAACGCCTCTCCCCAAGGGAACCTCTAGAGATAATGGCCGAATACACCATCAAGATGGCCGACGAGCGGGGCCACGTTCTGGAGCAGATCGAGAACGGCGCCTCGGAGGCGGAAATCCGCGACCGTTTTGCCCAGCAGGGCTATTTCGTCTACTCCATCAAGTCGAAAGGCCTGCTCTCGGGTGAGGTCGGCCTGCCCCGGCGCCGCAAGATCAAGCAGGAGCAGTTCGTCATCTTCAACCAGCAGTTCGTTACCCTGATCCATGCTGGCCTGCCCATCATTCAGTCGCTGGAACTCCTCATCAAACGCCAGCGCAATGTCTTCTTCCGTTCCATATTGCAAAACGTGCGCGACCGTGTGCGCGGCGGCGAATTGCTGTCGGACGCCTTCGAGGCGCAGGCTGTTTTTCCCAAGGTTTACACCACCACAATTCTGGCAGGTGAGAAGAGCGGCAACCTTGAGGAAGTAATGGGCCGTTACATTTCTTTTCAACGCCTGGCCGTGAGTTTCCGCAAGAAGCTGATTTCTTCCCTGGTGTATCCCACGTTGCTGGTCGCCGTGCTCATCGTGATGATGACCTTCCTCATCACCTTTGTCGTGCCCCAGTTCGCAAACTTGTACCACACGCTGGGCGCAGAGCTGCCGCCCGTGACTTCCTTCATGTTGGCCATCGGCGTCAATGCCAAGCATTATTTTCTCTACACGCTCGCCGTTTTTGCGGTGGGCGTGTTTTTCCTCTGGCGCTGGATGAAGAGCGACAGCGGCTCAACCCAGATGGATCGAATCAAGATGGCCACCCCGATGCTGGGTGACATCTGGCTGAAATACCAGGTCGCGGTTTTTTCCCGCATGCTTTCCACCCTGCTATCGGGCGGATTGTCGCTGGTGCCCTCGCTGGAAACTGCCGAAGAGTCGATGCAGAGCCGCCTGATGAGCCACGGGATCAGTACGGCAACGCGCGGCGTTCGCGAGGGCCAGGGTCTGGCGCGCAGCCTGGAAGAGACGAAGGTGTTTCCCGAAATGTCGGTAGAGATGATCGAGGTCGGCGAGTCCACGGGAGCTTTGCCGGCGATGTTGAACTCGATTGCCGAGTTCTATGAAGAGGACGTGCAGAACGCGCTGGCCACGGCCATGTCGCTGATCGAACCGGTCATCCTGATCGTGATGGGCGTGGTCGTTGCCTTTGTGCTGATCTCGCTGTACTTGCCCATCTTCAGTCTCGGCGCCGGCGCGATGCATTAGAAGAAGCAATTAGCAATTAGCTCTTGGCATTTAGCACTCGAGGTTGGCGTTGCGGTTGAGCGTTAATATTCGCGGCGCGGAAGATCAAGTCCCGCTTGGCGGGACGGAAGATGATAGCCCACCGCTTCAGCGGTGGGGAGCGAGAAGATATGATCCGAGTGCCCGGGGCACGGCAGAATTCGACGAAAAGAGTGTTGTGCCGTCCCCAGGGACTCCAGATCCTGGAAACGCTTACTTGGCATTTAGCAACGGCAGAATGGGTTTTGTGTTTTAACTAATGGCTAATGGCTAATGGCTAATGGCTAATGGCTAATTGCTAAGCGCTAATTACCGAACCAGAAACTGAGGCTTCAACATGGCAGAACCACCAAAAGTAATTTTCGTAGGCGGCAACGGCGGCTTGGCCAC
>PLBD01000629.1 GCA_003135315.1 Acidobacteriaceae bacterium
GATGCGTAGACCGATTCATATTCGGATATCGAGTATCCAGATGGTCGGGCTTCTACTCGTCTGGATGGCGCTGCCGGTGCGCGCGCAAACTACTCCAGATTCACAAGCCTGCAAGGGTAGTACGGTCGATCAGCAGGGAGCGGACTTCGCACAAAAGTCCCGCGCTTTCCTGACAGAGTTGCAGAACGCCGTCAAGGCAGAAGACAAAGCCAAAGTCGCCGCGATGATCGCATACCCATTACTGGTAATTCACGGCGACCGCAAAACGCGGATCAAGAGCAAAGCGGAGTTCCTCAGCCAGTACGCGACGATCTTTGACGCTCACGTTCGTCAGGCAATTGCGCAGCAGTCCGCGAAGTGTCTGTTCGGCAACTATCAAGGCGCGATGATCGGCAACGGCGAGGTCTGGTTCCGCGAGCAACCGGATGGAACCATGAAAATTGTCACCGTCAATTCGACCACCGCCAGCCACAATTCTTGACCCAAAGTCATTGACTTGCTCGTGAGAGCGGAGGAAGAATTGTATCCAGGTTCAGGATGCAAGCTTGAATATTGCAGGGAGGAGTCAAGAATGAATCGGCTGGCAGTGGTTCTGACATTCTCGCTATTCGCAACGGCAGTGTGCGTTGGGCAAAGCGCACCGGCGGCGCAGCCGGACAGCAGCGGCGGCAAGAGCCTGCACGGCGCAATTTCTGTGAGCCTGGCGAAATCCATCGACTCGAAGAAGCTGAAGGAGGGTGACGAAGTCCCGACCAAAACTCTGGGTACGCTTCGCACCAGCGACGGGGTTGTGGTCCCGAGCGGGTCGAAGGTTGTCGGTCACGTAACGCAGGCGACGGCGCGCTCCAAGGGCGACCCGACGGCGTCGCTGGGAATTGCCTTCGACAAGATCGAGGTGCCGGGCGGCAAAGACATGGCGATCAAGGGAACGCTGCAAGCCGTGGGCCCCAATCCAAACGATACTGGCCCTGACACGGGAGCGACTGGAGGCAATAACATGCGCAGCGGCAACGGTTCAACCGCAGCCGGCGGCTCGGGCATTGGGCTGCAACCNNAAGGCGGAGGCAAGATGCTCGATCCACACTCAACCGGCGTGGTGGGAATCAAGAACCTGCAACTCGACAACTCGGTGCTGACCTCGACGGGCAAGGAAGTGAAGCTGGACCAGGGTTCACAGATGGTGGTCAAGATCGAGTAAACCGGGGCAGCATTGAACTCTGCACCGTAGGTTGGGCCCGGCACAGGTTGGATGCCGGACCTGACCTCAACCTCAGGCTTCTTTCTTATACTTCGCCAGCATCTCCGCGTTGAACTGCTCGCTTTGCCCCTTGGGCACGCTCAGGGATTTCCACTCCGCGCCCTTCCAGTNNGAATGCGGCTGGCCGCGGACGGTCACCATACGCTCCAGATCGGCGGGCTGAAGCGAGTTGATGGTATCGAAGAGGAGCTGCCAGTTCTGCTCCCACCATTGCAGCAGTTGCGGGCGCGTGGTGTCCGCCGTCATGAGGAATTCCTGATCGCGATTGCGGTCGGGCTTCTCGCCGTCGGTAGTGAGGAAGTTGGTGAAGCGCGAGCGCAGGTTGCCTGCCATGTGCTTGACGATGATGGCGATGCTGTTGGATTCCGGATCGAGCTGCGCGAAGAATTGCTGGTCGCTGAGCTGGGCGATGGAGTCGTCGGCCAGGCGCTTGTGGCCGCGCAGGCCGCGGAAGATTTCATCGAGATAATGGGCACCAAGATCGGGCATAGTTATTTCCCCGTGCTGCTCCTGAACCACTGTAAAACCGTTTCCTGACCGGTCCCCACGTCCCACAACGTCAGAGTCCTATCCAGGGCACAAACCCTTCCTGATGAACCGCCGACAATTACAACAAAGTTGATGAAAAAAATAGCGGAGAGTTCCACAAGTCTAGCACGACGACCGCGTAAGGAGCGGAGTTGCGCGCGCGTTCGCGGTTGACGACGGCGAAGTTGTTTCGCCTGGTGGCGGCCTTCGACTCCTCGCTTCGCTCATCGCTCAGGATGACAGCCGAGGGTGCGAAATCACGAAACCGGGCTTGGCGCAAGACATTTTCTTACGAATTTTCTTGACATTCCATTTCGGTAACCGCAATATCTTGCGATAGGACGCTTGCCCATGCAACATATGGGCAAATTGTTTGGGCCCACTGAAGATTTTCACAATTCAAGGGAGACGTTCCAAAAAGGAGGAATATCCTATGGCAACGAAGAAAGCCGCTAAGAAGGCTGCCAAGAAGAAAAAGCGGTAACTGACGCGGCGAGGCTACAGGCCTCGCTACTTTTTTGTATCAAACAGGGCCTCCGCGATTCTGTCGCGGAGGCTCTTTCGTTTGCTCGCCATCAACAACAACGCCGGGATCCCTTCTACAGTTCCGCCAGCGCCTGGTGCACGAGGTGAATGGCGATAGAGCCTTCGCCCACCGCCGAGGCCACGCGCTTGACGTTGCCGGAGCGGATATCGCCGACGGCGAAGACGCCCGGCAAGCTGGTTTCCAGCA
>PLBD01000453.1 GCA_003135315.1 Acidobacteriaceae bacterium
GAAGGCGTGTACATGGACATGGGCGGCAACTTCAAGATGGGCACGCCCGAAGAAATCGCGACGCAGGAAGACATCAACACCCGCAAGGGCGTGGAGCGCGTCATCCGCTTCGCTTTCGACTACGCGCGCGCCAATGGCCGCAAGAAAGTCATGATGTCGGACAAGTCGAACGTGATGACCTATGCCGGCGGCCTGTGGCAGCGCGTCTTCAAGGAAGTGGCGAAGGAGTATCCGGAGATCCAGACGCAGCACATGTACGTGGATGCCCTTTGCCTGCAGATGGTGCGCGAGCCGCGCTCACTCGACGTCATCGTCACCAACAACATGTTCGGCGACATCGTCACCGACCTCGCCGCCGCGCTGCAAGGTGGCCTGGGCATGGCCGCCAGCGGCAACATTCATCCCGGCCGCACGTCGATGTTCGAGCCGGTGCATGGCTCNNGATCGAGAATGCCGTGCTGGAGGCCGTCCGCGCAAGGAAGACCACGGTGGATGTCGGAGGCTCGATGGGCACGCGCGAATGCGCGGTGTGGATTGCGGAACGGGTGGCAAGGTAGCAGCGCATTCGTCGGTTGGCCAAGGAGAGGTGAAAATGCCGATTCGTCAAAAGAAAGCTGTTGTGAATAAGTTTCCCTTGCGTCTCGTGCCATCGGTCCGGCAGGTAGCGGAGCGTCTCTCGCGGCAGGAGGGCGTCTCGTTGAATCAGTTTATTAATCTTGCAGTAGCGGAGAAGGTGGCATACCTGCAGCACGAGGAATGGCTGGAGAGGCGGTCCAGAATCAGCCAGGACTCGATTGCCAAGGCTCTGCAAATCCTCAATCGGCCCAGCAAGAGCAGGCCTGAGCCCGGCGACGAACTCCCCGAAGGGTACGTCTCCGTGCGGCGCAAGCAGGTTCGTCAAGTCCGCCGCACACGCTAGCGTTAGACGGCCGCCGCCTTCTTCTCCGCCTTGGCCTGTTTCTGCGCGGCCGCAAGCTGCTTGCGCAAGATCCGCACTCCCTTATCCACGTGCCTCTCTTCCAATAAGAACGGCGTGAGGAAGCGCAGCACGTTCTCCTGCGTAACGTTGATCAGCAGGCCATTGGCCAGCGCGCCGTCCATCACCGGCTTGCCGGGAATGTTCAATTGCAACGCCTGAATCGCGCCCACGCCGCGCACCTCAACCGCGATATCGAACTTGCCGACGAACTCATGCAGCTTCTGCGCGAAGTAGCCGCCGACACGGCGCACCCGCTCCAGCAAATTCTCGTCTTCCAGAATTGCCAGGTATTCCAGCGCCACGCGGCAAGTTAGCGGGCCTCCGCCAAAAGTTGTGCCGTGCTTGCCCGGCGTAATGTGCTGCGCGAACTGCTCCTTGGCAAGAAACGCGCCCAGCGGCAATCCCGCGGCCAGCGGCTTGGCGACACAGACCACGTCCGGCGTGACGCCGAAGTGCTGGAACGCGAAGAGTTGCCCGGTGCGGCCGAGCCCGCACTGGATTTCGTCGAAGATCAGCGCGGCCTGATGTTGATCGGCCTGCTCGCGGCACGCCTGAAGGAACTCCCGCGACGACTCCTGGATGCCGCCTTCGCCCTGAATAGGCTCCAGCACAATCGCGCAAACCTTCTCGTCCATCGCGGCGCGCAGGGCTTCCACATCATTGCGGGGCACGAAGCGCACGCCTTCCAGCATGGGATCGAAGTCCTTGCGGTACTTGGGCTGGCCGGTGAGCGCAAGTGCGCCCATGGTGCGTCCGTGAAAGGAATTGTCGAGCGCGATGACAACCGATTTCTCCGGCCCGCCGACCGCATGACCGGCAGCGCGCACCAGCTTCAACGCGCCTTCGATGGCTTCGGTGCCGCTGTTGGAGAAGAACGCGCGATCCAGTCCCGAGGCAGTGCAAAGCTTTTCCGCCAGCAAGCCCTGATATTCGTTGTAATAAAGGTTGGAGACGTGGATGACCTTCGCCGCCTGGTCGCGAATGACCTTTACGATGCGCGGATGTGCGTGGCCAAGCGCGTTCACGCCCAACCCGGTGAGGAAATCGAGATAGCGGCGGCCTTCGACGTCAAAAACGTACACGCCCTTACCGCGCGCGATGGCCAGTGGGTAACGGGCATAGGTGTTCAGCAGGAATTTCTGTTCGCGATCGACGATCTCTTGATAAGTGGACACTCGGATGACCTCTCCAAAATTCTCATTGTAGCGTGCGGAAGGAGCGGTCGTCCTTCACGGCTGAAGCCCGAGTTCTTTCGCAGCGGGCGGAAGGGCTCAAAGCCGCGCCCCAATACAAAAGGCACAGCCGTGACTGTGCCTTCTGCGAACTGTTATCTTGCAGGCAGAACGCCGGGAACGGGCCGCCATTTCGTCGCCAGCCGAGACGCGCGCCCGCGGCAGAAATCTGCCCGCAAACTTCGATGTGTCCGCTGTCGCCGGCCCTGGTGCGCCATCATCCGGCGCAGGGCCCATGGGCGCGGCTACTTGCCGTAGTACGCAGCGTTCTTCGCGATGAACTCCTGCTTGTCCTCGGGGACCTCGTCCACGATAAACACCGAGTTCGTCGGGCAAACCGGAACGCAGGCGCCGCAATCGATGCAGCCCTCGGGATCCACATACAGCTGGGTCGCCGCCTCAAAAGGCTCTTCATCTTTCTTGGGATGGATACAGTCGGTCGGACAGGCTTCGACGCAGAGTTCATCTTTCGTGCAGGTATCAGTAATGATGTATGCCATGATTGCGCTCTCCCGTTTGGATGTTCTCGCCCCACGTTAAGGACCCGGGCGGTAGGTCCTTGTGCTAAGACCCAATGTACAAAGCTTGCGACCACAGCGGCGGTGACGCCGGTCACTGACCTGTTGTGAGCCAACGCACAACGGCCGCCGGCAGCATCGCAGCGCGTCCGGCCGGCATCAGCCCCGGGAAAACCTCGCCCCACGGGCGCGAACCCTTTGAGCCGGAAGACTTTCCAGAATCAGGACTTGCAACTCGAAACTGGAAGCTGGAAACTGGTTTGAATGCACCCTCGCCCGCGCATTGTCGTCGTCGATGACGAGCCCCAGATCACGCGCGTGCTGCGCACCAGCCTCAACGCCCAGGGCTACGACATCCGCGTGGCCAATGATGGGGAAACGGCATTGGAAATCATGAAGGACTTCACGCCCGACCTGGTGATCACCGACCTCGCCATGCCCAACATGAATGGCATTGAGCTGTGCCGGCGGCTGCGCGAAGTATCGCAGGTGCCCATCCTGGTGCTTTCCGTGCGCGGCGAGGAACGCACAAAGGTGAAGGCGCTTGATGCCGGAGCCGACGATTATGTGACCAAGCCGTTC
>PLBD01000323.1:0-170 GCA_003135315.1 Acidobacteriaceae bacterium
GCCATGCTCGGCTGGATTCTCGGCGCGGTGTTCGCGCTCTGCGACGGACTGGTCTGGGCCGAACTGGGCGCGGCCATGCCCAACGCCGGCGGCTCCTATCGTTATCTCAAGGAAATCTACGGCCCCGAGTCGCTGGGTCGGCTGTTGTCATTTCTCTTCATCTGGCAGCT
>PLBD01000323.1:179-5696 GCA_003135315.1 Acidobacteriaceae bacterium
TTGCGATTGCGACCGCGGCCTTCGTGGTCTTCCTGCTGTATCGCCGCATCACCGTGCTCGGCAAGCTGGCGGAACTGCTGTGGATCGGCGTGGCGCTGGCTGTCGGCTGGGTCATCCTCGCCGGGCTGACGCACTTCAGCGCCGCTCGCGCCTTCGACTTTCCGCCCGGCGCTTTCACCTTGTCCCCGGCATTCTTCATGGGCATGGGATCGGCGATGCTGATCGCCACCTACGACTATTGGGGCTACTACAACGTGTGCTTTCTGGGCGGGGAGGTGAAGGACCCGGGCCGCACGATTCCGCGCGCGCTGATTATCTCCATCCTCGTCGTCGCCGCCATCTACCTGACGATGAATGTCGCCGTGCTCGGCGTGATCCCGTGGCGGGAGATGGTGTCGCATTCCGGCGGTGAGAACAACCACATCATCTCGGTCTTCATGCAGCGCATTTACGGCACCTGGGCAGGACGGCTGATCACCTGGCTCATCATGTGGACGGCGTTTGCGTCAGTGTTTTCCACGCTGCTGGGATACTCCCGCGTGCCCTATGCCGCGGCCCTCGACGGCAACTACTTCCGCGCCTTCGCCCGCGTCGATCCCAAGCGGCGCTTCCCGACAGTGTCGCTGCTGGCGCTGGGCGGCGTTGCCATGCTGTTCTGTTTTCTGCGCCTGGCTGACGTAATTGCCGCGCTGGTGGTCATCCGCATTCTGTTGCAATTCATCGTGCAGGCCGTGGGAGTGATGGTGCTGCGCCACCGCCGTCCGGATATGCCGCGGCCATTTCGCATGTGGCTGTATCCGTTACCGGCGCTGATGGCGATCGCGGGATTCACCTTCATTCTGCTGGCGCGCAAGAATTTCCTGCGCGAGATTCGCTACGCAGTCGTAATTTTGATCGCTGGATTGGCGATCTACCTTGTCCGCTCGTGGAGGCGGCGCGAGTGGCCCTTCGCTCGGCTGGGGCAGGCGTGAGCCTCTGAGTCTCCTGCCGCATGAATTCAGCCATCCGCCCCATTTGCAAGCAACAGCCGCCAGCCATGGGCTAGAATGTTCAGACCCCACTCGCCCGGAGCGACCTGGGCCCGGCCCGCATTACATGACAATTCTCTTTGGAGGCTTTTAATGAAGAAAGAAGTTTTGATGGCAATTGTGCTGTTGGCATTGGGTACGGTAGCCCTGCCGGCTGCCCATGCGCAAGCCAAGACCGACCAGAAAGCAACCTTCGCTGCGGTGTTCGATCACACGCTCACCGGAGTGGAGAACGAATTTGTTCCCGCCGCCGAAGCGATGCCCGACGACAAGTTCAACTTCGCTCCTACCCAGGGCGACTTCAAAGGCGTGCGCACCTTCGCGCAGCAGGTCAAGCACGTTGCCGCCGTCAATTACATGATGGGAGGCGCGATTCTTGGCGAGAAGCCGCCGGTTGAGTTGGGCGGCGAGAGCGGTCCCGACAATATCGCCTCCAAGGCTGACGTCGTCAAGTTCCTGAAAGACTCGTTCGCCTATCTGCACAAGGCGCTGAACACCATCGACGAGAAGAACGTTCTGGAGAAGATGCAGAGTCCGTTCGGCCCCAATAAGATCACTCGCCTGGGCCTGACCATGATTGCGCTGGGCCATCCCTTCGATCACTACGGTCAGATGGTGGAATACCTGCGCATGAACAACATCGTTCCTCCCGCCAGCCGCGGCCAATAGCGGAATTCGGGAGTCGGTCCACGACAAGGGCGCGGAGGTTCCGCGCCCATCGCCTTTCGTGTTCGCGTTTCGCCTCTATAATCGGTTCAACACTTCTTTACACGCAAGCTGGAAACTTCCCGCGCGGCGCGGGGTTTCAGCACACGGACGAAGCAAAATCCACTCGAAGTGCCGGACATGAATCCATCACGGATATTCCACAAACTGCACGCTATGGCAGTGCTGATGACCACATCGAACGCACCGGTTTCAACCGCTGCAACGTTTGTGGCTACCACTGCCTGGCGGCGCATCTCGAAGGAGTTTTACAGAATGAAGAAAGTTTTGATTTGCGCCCTGCTGGCCATCACCGTGGCCTGCCTCGGCACCGCACTCTACGCACAAGACACGATGAGCCAGGGACAAGGCATGGGCCAGGGCGGCATGCATCACATGCAGATGTCACCCGAACAGCGTCTGCAGCGCATGACGCAGCAGCTTAACCTCACCAGCGATCAGCAGCAGAAGATCAAGCCGGTCCTGGAGCAGGAGCAGCAGCAGATGCAGACCCTGCATGGCGACACGTCCATGTCCCAGCAGGACCGGATGAGCAAGATGCAGCAGATCCGGCAGGGCACCAATGACCAGATCAAGTCCGTGCTGACTCCCGATCAGCAGCAGAAGTTCGCACAAATGAATGAGCGGCACGGCCCGGGCGGCATGGGCCACGGTGGCATGGGCCAGGACGGCATGCAAGCTCCCCCGCCGCAAGCGGCGCCTCAGCAGTAGTGTTGGATTGGCGGTGTGAAGGCATCCGGCCGGGAAGAACTCCCGGAACGGATGCTCGCCTTGATCAGCGCGTTGCCATCCAGACAGCGCTGAATGGGCAGAACCCGAGCGCCCCGGGCGCGAAAGAAGATAGCCCACCGTTTCAACGGTGGGTCACGTTGGCCGCCCACTCCCGTCGCGTTTCTGCTTCGGCCTTCGTGAACACTCCCGCGATGCGCATGCCGCACTCCGAACAGCATCCATTCTTCAGCTTGTTCGACATCACGGAGTGCCACGAGCGTGTGATCACCACCTGCTTGCACCCCGGACAAATCGTGTTCGCGCCGTCGGAGTAGATGTTGCCCTCGTAGACGTACTTCAATCCCATGCTGCGCGCGATGGCCCGCGCGCGGTGCACCGTCTCCGGCGGAGTCGCCGGCTTGTCCTGTAGCTTGAAGTCAGGATGGAACGCGGTGAAGTGCAGGGGAACATCGTCGCCCAGATTCTCCAGCACCCAGTCGCAAAGCTCCTTGAACTCGGAGTCGCCGTCATTCAGCGTGGGAATGATGAGGTTGGTCAGCTCGAACCACACGCCGGTTTCGTGCCGCAGCCATTTCAGCGTGTCCAGCACAGGCTCCAGGTGCGTCATCGTGATCTTGCCGTAGAAGTCTTCGGTGAAGGCCTTCAGGTCGATGTTGGCGGCGTCGATGTAGCGATAGATGTCGAAGAACGCCTCGCGCGTGATGTAGCCGTTGGAGACCATCACGTTGTTCAGACCGGCGCTGTGCGCCTCGCGCGCGATGTCGATGACATACTCGCCCCAGATGGTGGGCTCGTTGTAGGTGAAGGCCAGATGCGGCGCGCGATGCTCCAGCGCGAGTTCGACCACCGCCTCCGGACTGAGCGCCCGCGAGTTGACCTGGTCCGACTTCGCCTTGGAGATGTCCCAGTTCTGGCAGAACAGGCAGCCCATGTTGCATCCGGCCGTGCCCATCGAAAGAATCTTCGTTCCCGGGAAAAAATGATTGAGCGGCTTTTTCTCGACCGGGTCCATCGCCAGCGCGGCGGGCCGTCCGTAGCCAAGCTGGAGCAGCCGTCCGCCTTCGTTCTTGCGGATAAAGCAGAAGCCGTGCTGGCCTTCTCCGATGTGGCAATGGCGCGGGCAGAGATAGCAGTGGAGACGGCCATCGGCCATCGTCTCCCACCACCGGGCTTCATGGACTTCGGGCTGCGGGACTGTTAACTGCATGGTAAATGCGCTAGGTCAATTGTAACTCTGACGGGAAGCTGCCAGCTATTCACCGCCAGCCTGCAACTCATCTCAGTAAGTAGTACCGCTTTGTATCAGGGCACGACTTTGAGTCGTGCCGAATACGCACGGCAAGAGCCAGGGCTTTAGCCCCTGCAAAAGAACGCCGCGCAGGGGCTGAAGCCCAACCCATCGTTGAATCGGTTTGCGGCGCATCTAAAGACGCGCCCTGATACAAGGCGAGAAGCAAGAGCCCAAGCGGTTGCCGTTGTCTCAGTCGTCCGAATGTCTGGAGTTGCGCATGGAAGCAAACTTCTGCCACAAGCTGTAGGCCACAAATGCAGAAACCGCCGCGCCTGCGTAACAGGCACTTTTCCAGCCGGTGCGAGGTTCATCCAGGGCCAACATCAAACACCTGACGCACTGCACGCCGAAGACTACGGCCAGCGCAAGGGCCAACCACATGCTCAGTTGTTGTTTCACGCCACAGCCTTTGTGCAAGGGCCGCGCTTGTCGCTTCTCCAGACGCGATCGGAGCGTCCAGACGACCTTGCCGGACAAATACGCAGCCTCTTGTGGAGTCTGGCGAGATTGTAATCCATCCGGCCTCTCCGCAACCGAAAGTCGCTGCACTTGACTGCGGCTCCGCCCTCAAGCAGTCTTGCTCTTTGGTCATTTACTCGCACTGGAGCCAGGAGAAAGCTCATGCCTTTTCGGTCTCTTAAGGTTTATTTCCTGATTGCGGCGTTGATGCTTGTGTTGGTGTCGGCCGCATACGCCGTCAATCCGCCCACCATGCGCCTCGATTACTACCACACCGGCAACGCCGTGCAGGAGATGTTCAGTTTCGACCGTGTGGTCTACGAGCCGCTGCCCTGGCCGGGCGATATGTCGAAGACCATCGACGACAGCAATCTGGGCAACTACTTCTTCGAGGTGCGCGACCAGGCCAGCGGCAAGCTGCTGTACTCGCGCGGCTTCGGCACGCTCTTCAGCGAGTGGGCAGACACCGAGGAGGCCAAGTCGCTCAATCGCACGTTTTCCGAGTCGCTGCGCTTTCCCGCGCCCAGCGCGCCGGTGAAGATCGTGCTGAAGGAGCGCAAGGAAGGCAAGGACGTTGACTTCCACGAAGTCTGGACCACGACTATCGATCCCAAAGGCGAGTTCGTTGACCGGACGAACCCGCCGTCGCCCGGCCCGCTGCTGACCATCCAGAAGATGGGCGAGCCGGAAACCAAGGTGGATCTGCTGATCCTGGGCGATGGCTACACCGACGCCGAGCGCGGCAAGTTCGAGGCGGACGCCAAGCGCGCCACCGAAATCCTGTTTTCGCGCTCGCCCTTCAAGGAGCATCGCAAGGACTTCAACGTGTGGGGCCTGTGCCCGCCCGCGCATGAGCCCGGCATCTCGCGGCCCTCGACCGGCACATATCGCCATCCGCCGCTGGGAACCTCGTACGACACCTTCGGCAGCGAGCGCTACATCATGACCTCGGACAATCGCGCGCTGCGCGATGTGGCGTCATACGCGCCGTATGAGTTCATCGAAATCCTGACCAATTCGCAAACGTACGGCGGCGGCGGGATCTTCAATCTCTACGCCACGGTCGCCATCAACAGCGAGTGGGCGCCGTACGTCTTCGTCCACGAATTTGGGCACCACTTCGCCGGCTTGGCCGATGAGTATTACACCTCCGACGTGGCCGTCGAATCGGCAGAGAAGCGCATCGAACCGTGGGAGCCGAATGTGACCGCGCTGCTGGACCCGGCGATGCTGAAGTGGAAAGACCTGGTGATTGCGGGTACGCCTGTGCCGACGCCGTGG
>PLBD01000056.1 GCA_003135315.1 Acidobacteriaceae bacterium
AAAACATGCTGAACAGCGAACGCATGTTGCTGAATCGCGAGGAACTGCTATGAAAACCGTTAGATGACATTCCGTACTAATTCTTTCTAGTAATAGAGCGGTGCTTACAGTTTATGACACAAGCGGCGCTGCACGATCCATCCTTCCGCTGCTTCTTGCGAAAGGGTGAACAGGCTCCAATGCCTTAGTCCAGCAGGTTCACAGGTTGGATTCCGACGAGGCTGCCGGAAGGCTTGTCGCTTGCGATCAGAGTACCACCTGAGACTAGCACAAAGGAACGCTATTTGCGGTGTAAACAGCGGGGAAAATCGACCACAGAGTCACCGAGCCACGGAGAAACCGCGATCACTACCGACGACACGGCAGAGCGCGGGGGAGTTGGGCCATCCACGGTGATCGAGGAAGAA
The DNA here is from genome assembly GCA_003135315.1 of Acidobacteriaceae bacterium. GTDB lineage: Bacteria > Acidobacteriota > Terriglobia > Terriglobales > Acidobacteriaceae > Bog-257. Next base: position 408 of record PLBD01000056.1, read on the forward strand.
TCCGTCGCGCTATTTCACGATTTCGTCACCTCGAGTTCCAAAATTTCTGCGCTATCGCATTCCGGCAACTTCTGTGGTTCGATAGGGTTTGTGCTGGTGGCACTGACGCCACAGTTTCGCCGGCAATTCATCCGCAAGATTTTCTCCGATAAAGGAGTCCAGTGGCCGCTCGATCGCGCGTCGCATTGTTGCTACGTTGGCTGGCGCCGGCGCTTTTCCTGTTGCTGGCTGGGCCCGCTCTTCCAAGCCAGCAGGCGTCGCCTAGTCAAGAGCCGTCCTCCAGCCAGGAAACGCCGACGTTTTCCTCCGACGTCAAGGTGGTCAACGTGCTGGCCACGGTGCGCGACAAGCACGGCCAGATCGTCAACAACCTGACCAAGGACGACTTCAAGCTGGAACAGGACGGCCATCCCCAGGTGATCCACTACTTCGCCAAGGACACCGACCTGCCGCTGACGCTTGGCCTGCTGGTGGACACCAGCATGAGCCAGCGGCGGCTCATCGATCAGGAGCGCACCGCCAGCTACGGATTTCTCAACGACCTGATGCGCGTCGATAAGGACAAGGCCTTCGTCATTCACTTCGATTTCGAGATCGAGTTGTTGCAGGACCTGACCACGTCACATCAGAAGCTGGAAGCCGCGCTGGAGAAGCTGGACACGCCTCAGTTCAATCAAGCCAGCGGCGGAGGCGGCGGCAGTGGAGGCGGCGGGCATCGCGGCGGTGGAGGTACCACATTGTATGACGCGATTTTCCTCGCCTCCGATGAACTGATGCGCAAGCAGGAGGGCCGCAAGGCGCTCATCCTCCTCACCGATGGCGTCGATAACGCCAGCAAGGTCAGCCTGGACCGCGCCATCGAGTCGGCCCAGAAGGCCAACACGCTGGTCTATTCCATTCTGTATGCCGATCCCGATGCTTATGGGCATCCCAGCTTTGGCGGTCCGGGAATGGGCCGCCATGGTGGTATGGGCGGAGGCGGCATGGGTCGTTATCCCGGAGGTGGAGGAGGCGGATACCCGCAGCAGCAGTCACATCCCGACGGCAAGAAAGTTCTTCAGCGCATCTCCAAAGAGACCGGCGGGCGCTTCTTCGAGGTTTCCAAGAAGCAGCCGATCAATGAGATCTATACCCAGATCGAAGAAGAGCTGCGCAATCAGTACAACCTCGGCTACACGCCCGACAAGGCCGACGCCACGCCGGGCTATCACAGAATCACACTGACCACGACCAACAAGGACTACATCGTGCAGACGCGAGAGGGATATTACGCGGGAGAATAGGAGTGCTCTCGGTTCGGTGAGGCTCAACTTCTGCAGGCCGGGTGCGATCCCTCACCCGCACGGGCGGTCTCAATTCCGGTGAAGCAAGCGTTATTTCTTACCGCTTCCAAAGCTTGTCGCAACGGCCCGGGTCTCAAACACCGTGAGACCCCGGGCACCCGCGGACAGCGCGGGGTCGCGCAAGCTCTACTTCTGCAGCGCAGTCAGCTCTGCCAGAACCTGCTCACTGTGGTTGTTGGGATCTACGTCCATGTACTCCTTCACGATCTTGCCCTGGGGATCGATGAGGAAAGTGTGCCGCGCGGCGAGTTTCGCAACGCCATAGTTCTTCAGCGAGCCGTACTCCTCGGTAACTTTGTCGTCGGTGTCAGCCAGCAGCTTGAAGGTCAATCCTTCTTTCGTGCAGAACTGCTGATGCATCTGGCTGTCCTGCACGCTCACGCCGAGGACGACCGCGTTCTTGGCGTCGTATTTCGCCTGGTCGCGCTGAAAATTGTGCGCCTCAATGGTGCAGCCGCTGGTCATGTCTTTGGGATAGAAGTACAGCACTACCCACTTGCCGCGATACTGCGACAGTGTGATCGGCTTGCCATCCTGCGAGTTGAGGGTAAAGTCGGGCGCCGTGGTGCCAACCGCAGGGACAGCGGCGGCCCGCGTGATCCGCGGCGCGATGAGGGCAACGGCAGCGATAAGAATTACGGTTCCAAGAACTTTGCGCATACAGAGAATCCTTTCATCAGGTTGTGACGACAATTGGATGCAAGGCGAGGCCGGAGGCACCAGGAATTAATGAAGTGGCGTGTGGCCGGCGTTTGCTCCCAATTCGGGAACGGGATCGGCGAAAGGCACCTTCGTAATCTTGACAGGAGAAGGAGTAGCTCCGGATACTGATGGTCAGGAAGGATGCGTCTTCACCCCGGCGCTCCTGCCGGTGTCTACCGGGGGTCCGTAGTTGGAAGTCGTAGTTGCCAACCGCCTGCTGTCGAAAATCACGAACTGCCAACACGTCCTGCCGTTTTGCCCCTCTAAGTCCTTGCCGCTCAAGTTTTTGCCTATAAGTCCTGCGGGCTCAAATATTTACGGGGACTTTTGTGTATTTTCAATAACTTACGAGCGAAAAGGGGGAGGGGGTGGGGCTAACATCACATCAGTGACGAAGCTCTTCGCTTCACCGGGAAGACCGCAGATCCCTCCGGTCGGGCTGAAGCCCTCGGTCGGGATGACAATCGTTAGGTGGAGAATAGCGGACAGCGAATGGCGGAACGCGAAGACTGTCAGCTTAGCTGGCACCTGACAGCTCCGAAGTGACAACCTTTGCGGTACCCGCTAGCATTAAAGATTCGGAGTTTATTGCAGGAGGCAGTCATTCATGGCGACCATGGAACAAAAGGCACCGAGCGTCCGCACGGGCGCCGGACCGCAGACGTATAAGAACTTTATTGGCGGCGAGTGGGTGGAGAGCCACACCGGCCGCACCTTCGAGAACCTGAATCCCGCCGACACGCGCGAGGTAGTCGGCATCTTCCAGAAATCCGACAAGCAGGATGTTGACAGCGCCATCGAGGCGGCCCGGCAGGCGTTCAAGAAGTGGCGACTGGTGCCCGCGCCGCGCCGCGCCGAGATGCTCTACAAGGCATCGGAGATCCTGATCGCCCGCAAGGAAGAATACGCGCAGCAGATGACGCGCGAGATGGGCAAGGTCATCAAAGAGACGCGCGGCGACGTGCAGGAGGCCATCGATTGCGGATACTACACCGCCGGCGAAGGCCGGCGCCTGTTCGGGCCGACGGTGCCCTCGGAGCTGCCCAACAAGTTCGCCATGGCCATCCGCCAGCCGCTAGGCGTCTGCGCCATGATCACGCCGTGGAATTTCCCGATGGCGATTCCGTCGTGGAAGCTGTTCCCTGCCCTGGTCGCCGGCAACACCGCGGTGATCAAGCCCGCGCAGGACACGCCGCTCTCGACCTTGAACTTCGTACAGGCGCTGACCGACGGCGGCATTCCCGCGGGCGTGGTCAACATCGTCACCGGCTTCGGCGGCGAAATGGGCGCGGCGATGGTCGAGCATCCCGAAGTGCGCGCGGTTTCGCTGACGGGATCGACGGCGGTCGGGCGCGTCGTTGGAACCGAAGCGGCCAAGACTTTCAAGCATTGCTCGCTGGAACTTGGCGGCAAGAACCCGATGATCGTGCTGGACGACGCGAATCTCGATCTGGCGCTGGAGGGCGCATTATGGGGCGCGTTTGGCACCACGGGACAGCGTTGCACCGCAACCAGCCGCATCATCGTGCAGAAGGGCGTATACAGGAAATTCGTCGATGCACTGGTGGCGCGCGCGCAAAAGCTGAAAGTAGGCAACGGGCTGGACGAGAGCGTGGACATGGGTCCGGCGGTGAACTCGTCGCAGATGGAGACTGACCTGAAGTACATCAAGATCGGCAAGGACGAAGGCGCCAAAATGCTGTGCGGCGGCCATCGCCTGGAAGGCGAGGTGTACAACCACGGCTGGTTCGTCGCGCCGACGGTGTTCGCCGACGTCGATCCCAAGATGCGCATCGCGCAGGAAGAAATCTTTGGGCCGGTGGTGTCGATCATTCCGTGCGACGGGCTGGAGAGCGCGATCGAGATCGCCAATGATATCGAGTACGGCCTGTCGTCGTCGATCTACACCAAGGACGTGAACAAGGCGTTCACCGCGATGCGCGATCTGTATGCCGGCATCACGTACATCAACGCGCCGACCATCGGCGCCGAGGTGCATTTGCCGTTCGGCGGGACGAAGGCCACGGGCAACGGCCATCGCGAGGGCGGC
>PLBD01000322.1 GCA_003135315.1 Acidobacteriaceae bacterium
TCTTGTCCCGCGCCAGCGAATCCAAGGCTCCGCGAAAAACTTCCTCGCGCAATCCGAGGGTTTCGCGCAGCTCTTCCTTGCCGATTCCCTGCACCAGCGGATTCGCTTTGTGAAACTGTTCGACCTCGGCCGAGGTTTTTTCACGCAGCGATTCCACCATCAGCGGAGAGAGCAGAAGTCCCTCGAAGCGAACCAGCAGGCTACTGGCTGCGAGACTCGCTGCGAGTTGCTCCACTCGCGACCTCAGGCATCCTGTCTCGGCAACAGCTTCGGCAACGGAAAGCCCGTCCTCGCGCCGGCGCGAAATCCGCGCCAGTAAAGCTTCTTCAGGGCTTCCCTTTGCGAGCGTTCGCAGGAATGCCAACCGCTCCTCAGCTCTGATGCGCCGCGGCTGTGCCGCGGCATCGAGCACTCTTCCTCCGCCGATGGTGATGACGGGAGAAAATTGCCGGACGATAAAGCGGTCGCCAGGCAAGAGCAAGAGAGGATCGTCGAGCTTGAGGGAGGCCAATCCGGATTCCCCCGGTTGCAACTGCTTTGCGCCAAGCAAGCTGACCTCGGCGATGGTCTCAGCCGTGAAAACATGGAAGTGCACGCGGGCGCGATCGCGCAGCGGCTTGGCTGAGCGCAGAAGATCGAGCGTAACGCTGACGCGCTGCGCCGGTTGAAACATCTGCGGAGGCGTCAACATCATGCCGCGCGCCAGCTCTGTTGTCTCGACGCCGGCCANNCCGTGCGCTGGCCCGCGATGGCATGATCGGACGCGGTTCCGTGCACCTGCACGCCCCGCACTCGCAGCCTCTTGCCGCCGGGATGCAACTGTACTTCGTGATCCTTGTGGATCGTCCCCGAAATCAGCGTGCCAGTCACGACCGTGCCAAAGCCCTTCATGGTGAAAACGCGGTCAATGGGCAGCCGGAAGACGGCAGCGGAATCCTTCGCCGCAGTCTCGGCGGCCAGACGAGCGAGTTCCAGCTGTAACTGATCGAGTCCCGCGCCGGTCTTGGAGCTCACCGCGACGATGGGAGAAGTTGCAGGATCGAGGAACGATCCTTTGAGGAAGTCCGCCACTTCCATCCTCACGACTTCAAGGGTTTCAGGATCGACCAGGTCAGACTTCGTCAGCACCGCGATACCGCGCTGTATGGCCAGCAGGCGGCAGATGTCGAAGTGCTCGCGGGTCTGCGGCTTGATGGCCTCGTCAGCGGCGATAACCAGCAACACCAGATCGATGCCGCCGACACCGGCCAGCATGTTGCGCACAAAGCGCTCGTGTCCGGGAACATCAACAAAGCCGATGCGAATGGGCTCGCCGGCTGGGCCGGACAATTCCAGGTTGGCAAAGCCGAGATCGATAGTGATGCCGCGCCGCTTCTCCTCGGCGAGGCGGTCGGGATCGATGCCGGTCAAAGCCCGCACCAGGGCGCTCTTGCCGTGATCGATATGACCTGCGGTGCCCACGATAACGGACTTCATAATCTACAGTTTACCGGAGAGTTTCTGGAACTCTTGACGCCCGACTGCGGAATGACTTTAAGGAGCGGCTTGTGCGAAAATAGAAGCAGAAACTAGCTAGAAGCTCCCGGGTTTACTACGGTTGCGCCATCCTCAAGAGGCTTTGCCTTCACCGGTCGAGGGGCGTCTAATGTATTTGAACTCTCGGCGTATTTGATCCAGACGGATGGCATCAATCCTGACACCACCAGACAGGCCAACACCTCTTCCCCCGCGGGAAGACGGACAGCTTGCGCTGTGGGAAGGCGGCACGCTGCTCGACGCCGAGCTCACCCCGCACCTGCTGATCCAGCTGGAGGACGATCTGGAACGCTCGCGCATGCGCGAGGCGGCCTGGATCTCGGTGGTCGTCCACTTGATGGTCGTCATTTTTCTGCTCATGTCGCCCAAGCTGTTTCCTGCCATGGGAGTCGTCCTTACTACTCCGGCCGACTTGCTCCGCAACCAGCAGATGACGTACATCGACCTTCCGCCCGACCTGCAGAAGGAGCCGAAGAGGGCGCCGAAGACGGACGTGTTGTCGGACAAGAACCGAATCGCAGAAAGCCGGCATCCCACGCTGGACAAGAAGACACTGGAGGAATTAAAGCGCGCGGGTCCGCCGAAGATCCCGTCGGCTCCGGCCCAAGGGGCGCAAAATGCGCCATCAGCGCAGCAGGCGCAACCACAGCCGGCACCGCCAAACTCGGCGCAGGGCCAGGAGATGGCGCAGCTCCAGCCAGCCACCCCTCAGGACAATCCCAGGCTGCCGCAGCAGCAGCAAGGCACGCCGAAATTTCCCGGCAATCTGGCAGGCGTGATGTCGCCGGGCTCATCGATTGAGCAGGCGGCCCGCGCGGTCGCGGCGCGTCGCGGTAGCGGCAGTTATGGAGGCGGCGGAGACTACGGCGCCGGCCCCGGCGGAACCGCGCGCGCGCAGGGCAATCTGGAGGTTCTGTCCGATACCCAGGGCGTAGACTTTGGCCCCTACCTGTCGCGAGTTCTTCAAGCGGTGAAGATGAACTGGTATAACCTGATCCCCGAAGAAGCGCGCGCTCCTCTGTTGAAGAGGGGGAAAGTTTCGATTGAATTCGTCATTACGAAAGACGGTAAGGTCGAGGGGATGAACTTACGTTCGCCCTCAGGCGATGTTGCCCTTGATCGCGCCGCGTGGGGCGGCATCACGGCTTCGAACCCCTTCGCTCCATTGCCCTCCGAATTCCACGCGCCCTACATTGCGTTGCGCTTCCACTTCTACTACAACCCGGCCAAAGGCGAAATCGAATAGAGCCACGAGTAGAATTGTCCTGTGCATGACCAGCAAGATGGCGCGAGTCCGCTTCGTCCCCAGGAACGCGAGCTTCAGTTGCAGCAGCGTCAGCGGACACGCGACCGCAGGAAGTTGATAGGCTCATCCGCCATCGCGCTCTTCATTCTGGTGCTGGCATTTATCCGGTTCGGTAAGAGCATTCCCTGGGGCGCACGATGACAGCCCAACCGACGCGATGACTTCATCTTCGCAGTCTGAGCCGCTGCTGGCGGTCATTCTGGGGCCGACGGCGTCGGGAAAATCGGCGCTGGCGCTCGACCTGGCGCAGCGCTTCGCGGGCGAGATCGTAAGCTGCGATTCGGTAGCGGTTTATCGCGGCTTGGAGATTGGTACGGCCAAGCCCACGCGTGACGAACGAACGCTCGTTCCCCATCACTTGCTTGACGTCTCTTATCCGGATGAGCCGCTTACGGCCGGTGAGTATTCCCGTCGAGCGAGGGCCGCTATCGATGCCATCGTCCAGCGCGGCAGACTTCCCATTGTTGTCGGCGGCACTGGTTTATATCTTCGTGCGCTGCTTGAGGGGCTGTTTCCCGGGCCGCAACGCTCAGAGGAATTGAGAGCGCGATTGCGTCGGCGGGCAGCAAGGTTTGGTTCGCCCTATCTGCACCGAATACTGAGGCGCCTCGATCCTGTGGCGGCGGCGAAGGTCCACGCCAACGACGCACCCAAGCTGATCCGCGCTGTCGAGGTCTGCCTGGCTTCGCGCTCGCGGATGAGCGAATTGTGGCGGCAACGCGGGAACGACCCGCTGCGCGGCTTTCGTGTTCTGCGAATTGGCCTGAATCCGCCTCGTGAAAAGCTATACGACCGCATCAACACTCGGGCGCGGAAGATGTTCGACGATGGTCTGGTGGAAGAAACGGAGACGCTGCTCGGCCGATACGGACGGCAAAACAACGTGACGGCACTCGACTCGCTTGGGTATCGGCAGGCGACGCAGTTCCTTCGGGGCGAGCTCACGTTAGAGCAGGCGATCGCCGCGGCGCAACAGGGCCATCGCAATTATGCCAAGCGGCAGATGACGTGGTTTCGCCGCGAGCCGGACGTTGCGTGGCTGGCGGGTTTTGGAGATGATCCCGCTATTGCGCAACAGGCTGCCCAACTTGTGTCGACACATAGTTCCCGGCATCCGCCCGCCGAGCGATTCTGAGCGGTCGGGCGGCACCGCTTCAAGGGAACCTACCGCACGCAAGATTCGTATCAATAGAACAGCGGAGAACCGGATTCAGATGCGTGTGATAATTGCCACAGAGAGCATACTCTCCGATGCACGATCGATTCGAAAAGCAGCCTGGGGCCGGATTCCAAACGCGAAGTATTGAGTTTCAGCGGAGGACCACAATGAAGAGCGGGGTCACAAGAGCATTGTTGGCGACCGTGATCGCAGGCATGACGTTGCTGTTGGGCGCGTGCAGCATCAGCGTTGATGATAAAGACAAGAAGAACGAGAAGGTGGACATCAAGACCCCGTTTGCCGATCTGAAGGTGGATGGCAGCGACAAGGCAGCCGACAACGGGATACCGATATATCCAGGCGCGCACCTGCGTCCCGCCGACAACGGCGACAATCATTCAGCGAACATCAGCATCGGCGCGGCCGGCTTCGGGCTGAAGGTCATCGCCGCCGAGTACGAGACCAACGATTCGCCGGACAAAGTGAAAGCATTTTACGAAGATAAGATGAAGTCATTCGGGACCATCCTGGTGTGTAACGGCCACAGCGGCGGCTCGGATGTGCACATCTCGCACCACGACGATGACAAGAAGCTCAGCTGCTCTGATACCAGCGGCAACGGCTGGGAGATCAAGGTTGGCAGCAGCGACAACCAGCATCTGGTGTCGATCGAGCCCAATGGCTCGGGCACGCGCTTCGGCACAGTCTTCATACAAACGCGGGGCAAGCAGGACACTCTATAGACGCAACGGCAACCATCTTTCCCGGAACCGTTGCCGATTTTCAGAAATGTTCCACGTGGAACATTTTTCCCGATACGGGAATCACTCGCGAAAATTCACCGCCCGTCCTTGACAAACCGCTGCGCTTGCAGATTTTTTGCTGGCGATTGACTACTTGCAACTGGTCGCTGCCTGCTGACCTCCAGTTGCTAATTGTTCGCTGCTTGCTGTAACTTTCGGCAAGTGGAACATCCCTGTTATCGCTGCCAAGCCGAGATCGCCGAGGGGACTGCCTTCTGCCCGCACTGCGGCGCGCCGCAGATTCGCGTCATTCCTCCTGAAGGCGAGCCCCAGTGGACACCGGGGTCAACACCCGACGCCTCCGCGCAAGCGCCGCCGCCTCTGCCCACGGCCCAGCCATCTTCGATGTGGTCGCCGAGTGCCCCCTACCCGCCGCTCCCCACTGCCATTCGCTGGGACCTGGCGTGGAAAGGAGCCTTGCTGAGCGGGGTAGGCGCCGCAGTCCTCTCGGCCATTCCCATCGTCTCGGTGGGTTGCTGCCTCTGGATGCTCGGCGCCGGAGCGCTTTCCGTCTCGCTCTATCAGAAGCGCGCGCCGGAGACCCTGATCACTCCCGGCATGGGCATGAAGCTCGGCGCGCTCGCCGGCCTATTTGGCTTTATGGTCAATTCGGTTGTGTCGACCGTCTCGTTCCTCACCCTGCGTTCCCGCGGCGATTTTCGCCACGCCATGGAACAGCAGATGCAGAAGCAGATGGCCGCCAACCCCGATCCCAAGGTGCAGGAAATGATGCAGCGCATGCTCGACTGGATGACCACCCCTCAGGGTGCGGCCACCATGATCGTGTTCTTCCTGCTCATCATGGGAGTGGTTTTCGTTTTGATCACCGCGGCCGGCGGCGCGCTGGGAGCCTCCATGTTTCGTCGCCGCCGCGAGTTCCGCTAGACACGACCCGTCGCTGCGCGCTTGGCGGGATTACTTGTGGGATGGGATGTTACGCCAACTGAAATTGCCCGACATGCCTCCAAACTCTGGACGGCGCCACAATCCATGAGTTTCATGACCACAAAGGGTTTATCGTTACCTATCTGGCGGATCTTCCCCCAAACAGACTCCTGGCCCCATCTTCGCCGCCGAAGAGTTTGAGGCCGATTTCTCATAGGAACTTGATAATCATGTATGCCACTGCCGTGCCGAGCACGACTATCCAAGGCTGAACCTTTCTCAGCACAAGCAGCGAAAAAGCTACAAGGGCAATCCAGAAATCGATCGCTGAATGGATTGTGCTGGTCCACAGCGGTTGGAAAAGCGCTGCGATCAGCACGCCGACAACGCTTGCATTAATACCTCGGAGCGCCGCCTTGATCGACCCGCTTTCCCGCAGTGTGCTCCAGAAAGGTAGCACGGCTGTCATGGCGAGCAGTCCGGGTGTGAAAATGCCCACTAGCCCGAGCACTCCATACAGGAATGGGCTTGGAGTTGGGCGCACCTCGGCACCCAGATACGCCGCAAACGAGAACAGCGGTCCAGGGAGAGCCTGTGCCGCGCCATATCCAGCCAGAAAGGACTGTTGCGTCACCCATCCGCGCGCAACCACCGCGTCCTCGAGCAGTGGTAGAACGACATGCCCGCCGCCGAATACGAGAGCGCCGCTACGGTAGAACGAGGAAAAAACTGCGAGGCCGAGATTCGCATGGTAATGAGCGATCAGTGGGGGAAGAACCAGAAGCAGAACAAAGATCGCAGCCGCCGCTCCACCGGCCGCATTCGACAGCCTGAGACCAACAGGCTCATGTTTGTCATGCTCCTCTGACCGGCAAAACAACAGCCCTGCCATTGCACCAGCGGCGATTGCGATCAGGGTTGCCGACTTCTGCGGCGTCGACAAGGTCACTCCAGTGGCAGTAATAGCGATGGCCATGCGAAGGCAATCCGGAGCGAGTGACTTGCGCATGGTCATCACTGCTTGTGCAACTACCGCGACCGCAACGAGCTGCAGCCCATGCAGTAATCCGTTTCCCCATCCTCCTGCCAGGAACGAGTGCCCATAGGCAAAGGCCAGCATCAGCAGCGCCGAAGGTAGAGTGAATCCCACCCAGGCCGCCAAGCCTCCAGGCCAACCCGCGCGCACGATTCCAAGCGCAAAGCCCACTTGACTGCTGGCCGGTCCCGGCAAGGATTGTGCGAGGGCGATGATTTCTGCAAGCACGCCCTCGCTGCACCATTGCCGGCGCTCCACGATTTCCTTCTGGAAGTATCCGAGGTGGGCGATCGGGCCGCCGAATGAAGTACATCCTAGCTGGAGAAAAACCAACAACACTTCGGAGATTGATCCGCGCCTTGGCTCAGACCGTCGTAGTGCATTGGTGTTTGTGTCTGGCACGTTCCCAGTCAGGGTGACACCTGGCTACACGTAATCAAACAACGTCATCAAGCCGAAATCCATATGCAACTGCTGGTGGCAGTGCAGCAATGTATCGCCGGGATTGTCGGCAACAAAATCCACCGCAACCGTTTCCAACGGCATCACGTTGATCACATCCTTGCGCAACCCGCTCAACTGCCTGTGCCCGATCTGCGCAACCTCAAAAGTATGCCGGTGCAGATGAATCGGATGCTGATCCCCGCTTCCATTGCGCAGCAGCAGCCGGTACCGCTTGCCTCGCTTCACTTGAATCGGATCCACATCCGGCCACGATTTGTTATTGATCGTCCAGGTATCGAACTTCGATCCCTTCAGCGGCCCGCTATCGCGAAAGGTCAGCGTAACCGTCTCGTCCGGAGCCGCCGCAGCAGCAGTCGAAGCAAACTGCGCGTAGTCCCACTTCTCCGGCGCAGGATCGGTCCATATCGGCGTACCCGTCTTACCGGCATATTCCACCACAATCCCGAGCCCCATCTTCCGCGCCTCAGCCAGTGTCGATCCCAGCACCCACAGTACCGGCTGATTCATCTCGATCACCGCATCCACCCGCTCGGCCACGGCAAGGCTCAGCACCTCCACCGCAACCGGATTCGGCACGGGATTCCCGTCCATCGCAATCACCTTGAACGTATGCCCAGGGAGCGCCAGCACCACGTTTTCCGTAGCGCTCGCGTTCAGCAGCCGCAACAGCACCCGCTGACCCTGCTTCACGCGAATCGGCTCGCCCGCCCCCAGCATGTGCTGGTTCACCGTCGCGTATTGGTAGCCCACGTCGCTCCCCGTCGTCAGCGGCTGGTTTGCCGACTCGGCCCGCATCATCTCCACCATCGGCACAAACCGTGGTCCCCAATGGTGAACGGCGAGCAGAATCTCCTGGTCGTAAGACCCCGCGTCCGCCTTTCCATCCACCAGCAAAAATCCAACCTGCCCGCAGTAAGT
>PLBD01000477.1 GCA_003135315.1 Acidobacteriaceae bacterium
CCATCTCTGAAATCGTTGCGTAGAGATTCATTTCGGCGAGGCCAGACGCCTCGCTGATATCCGCGCTTGGACGCGGACAAGGCTTCGCGGCGCCAGGCTGCGAAGTAAACGAAAAGGAAGAGTTCAATGCCTCGAGAGATCGTTACGTTGCAGTGCGGTGATTGCAAGAATCGCAATTACTCCACCACCAAGAACAAGAAGACGACGACGGGACGCCTGGAGTTCAGCAAGTTCTGCCGCAAGTGCCGCAAGCACACGTCGCATAAAGAAGTGAAGTAGCTGTCAGCCGTCAGCTATCAGCTGTCAGTCAAAGAGTGCTGACCGCGGGCAGCAAGGCATGGGCAAGATCCGCAGTGGCTGAAGGCTGAAAACTGACGGCTGACAGCTCAAACAGGGGCGTAAGCTCAACGGTTAAACTGTCGGTCTCCAAAACCGAACTTGGGGGTTCGAATCCCTCCGCCCCTGCCAGTTTTGGTGAAGGTATCTGTAGTGGCGCAGCGAGCGCCGGAAAAAGGTAGCAGATGGGGAAGTCAGCAGCGATCGAGAGCGGCGGCGAAGACAAACTGGGCACAGTCAAAGCGTGGCCCCAGCGCGCGAAGAGCTTTTACAACGACGTGCGCACCGAGATGCGGAAGGTCACCACGCCGTCCCGCAAGGAAGTGCAGGGCACCACGACGGTGGTCATCATCACGGTGTTTTTGTTCGGAGTTTATTTTTGGTTCGTGGACACGGTCATCGGCAAGAGCCTTGACCATTTTCTGAAGTACCTGACGAGCCGCTAGCGCGGAAACATGACAGAACAAGAAACCAAATCGGAGACCAAGAGCGCCCAGCCGGAAGCGGCGGTAGCTCCGGAAACCGGGCTCGCCAGCCCGCAGAACCCGAATATGAAGTGGTACATCATCCACACTTATTCGGGATTCGAGCGCAAGGTGAAGGAGTCCATCGAGTCGCGCGTGCGGGCCTATCCTGAACTGGAGAACCGCATCGGACGCGTGCTGATTCCCACCGAGTCGGTCACCGAAGTTCGCGGCGGCAAGAAGTACACCAGCGAGCGCATGTTCTATCCCGGCTATGTGCTGGTGGAAATGGACATGGACGACAACGTTTGGCACGTCGTCAAGGGAACACCGCGCGTAACCGGGTTTGTCGGCACCGGCCAGCAGCCCACGCCGCTGTCGGATGAAGAAGTCCAGCAGATCGTATACCGCGTGGCCGACAGCAAGGAAAAGCCGAAGCTCAAGGTCAAGTTCGAGAAGAACGAGTCGGTGCGCATCAGCGAAGGGCCGTTCGCCAGCTTCACCGGCGTGGTGGACGAGGTCAACGAAGACCGCGAGACCTTGAAGGTCATGGTCACAATCTTCGGGCGCTCGACGCCGGTGGAACTGGGATTCGGGCAAGTAGAAAAGGTTATTACGTAAAAGGCCGCTTTTCGCTATTCGCACATGCTGCGATGGACCTCTGGCGAAAGGCGAATAGCGAAGGGCCGACAAGGCCGAGTTCAGCGAAACTAGCGTAGGAAATCAAATGGCAAAAAAGATTACAGGTTCGGTGAAGTTGCAGATTGCTGCGGGCAAGGCCACTCCGGCCCCGCCGGTTGGTCCGGCGCTGGGGCAGGCGCAGATCAACATCATGGAGTTCTGCNNTCACCAAGACGCCGCCGGCGGCGATCCTGTTGAAGCGGGCTGCGGGCGTGGCCAAGGGTTCGGGCACCCCCAACAAGGACAAAGTTGGCAAGGTCACCGAGAAGCAGGTGCTGGAGATCGCCAAGCAGAAGATGCCTGACCTGAACGCGGCATCCGTGGAAGCGGCAGTCAAGAGCGTGAAGGGCACCGCGCGGTCCATGGGCATTGAAGTAACGGCATAAAGTTTGTCCCACAATGTGGGATGAGTCGCAAAGACCACGGCCTTTCAGCAGCAACGACTGGCGGTGGGAGATGAGGAGCAAATGAAAAAATCCGGAAAGAACATCGAGAAGGCGCGCGCCGCCGTAGAAGCGAAGTCGTATCCGCTTCAGGACGCCGTGCCTCTCCTGCAAAAAGTAAAGTACGCCAAATTCGACGAGACGGTTGACTTGACGATGCGCCTGGGAGTGGATCCCAAGCACGCCGACCAGATGGTCCGCGGCACTGTCGTTCTGCCGCACGGGCTGGGTAAGTCGAAGAAGGTCCTGGTGATCGCCAGCGGAGAGAAGATCCGCGAAGCGGAAGCCGCGGGCGCCGACATCGTGGGAGGCGAGGACATGGTGGAGAAGATCCAGAAAGAAAACTGGACCGACTTCGACGCCGTGATCGCCACGCCCGACATGATGAAGTCGGTTGGCCGTCTGGGCAAAGTGCTCGGACCGCGTGGCCTGATGCCGAATCCGAAGACCGGGACGGTGACCTTCGACGTCGCTGCTGCCGTGAAGGAAACCAAGGCCGGCAAAGTGGAATTCCGTACCGACAAGACCGCCCTGGTGCATGTGCCGGTAGGCAAGATTTCGTTCGAACCAAAGATGTTGGTGGAGAACGCAGCCACGGTGATCACCAGCGTGATCAAGGCGAAGCCTACGGTGGCGAAGGGCAAGTACATCAAGGGATGCTACCTCAGCTCGACGATGGGACCGGGTGTCTCGATCGATATCTCGGCTGTGGAAGCCGCCGCGCGCGCTTAACCGCAGGTCCCTCCGCTCGGACTAAAGTCCTCGGTCGGGATGACAAGCGAAGGACGTAACGGCGCACCTGAAGATGCGCCCTTCAAGAAATTCTGGCTGCGGCTGTCAAGCGCAGCGATAAGGATCAGAAAATGGCCGTTAGCAGAGCAAAGAAAATCGAACAGGTAGAGCAGCTCGCGAAGGAATTGCATGACGCGAGCCACGCCATCGTTGGCACCTTTGCCAAGTTGACCGTGGAGAAGGATTTCGAACTCCGCAAAGCAGTCCGTAGCGCAGGAGCGCACTATCGCGTGGTGAAGAACACCCTGGCCGAGCGTGCGGCGCAGGGTACTTCGGTCGCCGAGGCCGTGAAGGACCTGGCCGGCGTCACGTCGATCGCGTACACCAGCGGCGACCCGGTTGCTCTGGCCAAGGTGCTCAGCAAGTACGCCAAGGACAATCCGGAGTACAGCTTCAAGGCAGGCATCGTGGACGGCCGCGTCATTGCCGTCAAGGACATTGACGCGCTGGCCAGCATGCCGTCCAAGGAAGAGATCTACTCCAAGCTGCTGTTCCTGATGAATGCCCCGGCGCAGCGCCTGGTAACGGTGGTGAATGCGATTGGCCGCGACCTGGCCGTCGTAATCAACCAGGGCGTGGAGAAGAACAAGTTTGGCGGAGCGGTGGAAGTTCCGCCGCCGGCCGAGCCTGCGACCGCAGAAGCGCAGGCATAGAGTTTTCGCTCCCACTCATTCGAAAACCGCGAAGGAGTGGGGCACCCAAGTTTGGGAGCGCGAAAGCGCTTCCCGAGAGATTGAGTTATTCGTCGTGAGGGGTGTTTCCTGGGCGGGTCTGGCGCGCAGGGGACACATTGGAAACCTCGAGACGGTAATGAAATCAACATAACGAATAACGAATAGGTGGACTAAAGACATGGCGGATCTACAGCAGTTGGAAGAATCAATCGTAGGCCTGTCGCTGTTGGATGCGGCAGCCCTGGTGAAGAAGTTGGAAGAGCGTCTCGGCGTCTCGGCGGCGGCTGCGGCCCCGGTGATGATGGCGGGCGCAGGCGGCGGAGCAGCAGCGGCCGCGGCCCCGGCGGAAGAAAAGACCGAGTTCACGGTCGTTCTCACCGCCGTTGGCGCAAACAAGATCAACGTGATCAAGGCCGTCCGCGAAGTTACCAGCCTGGGGCTGAAGGAAGCCAAGGACCTGGTGGACGGCGCGCCCAAGAGCATCAAAGAGGGCGTGAACAAGGAAGAAGCCGAGGCGATCAAGAAGAAGTTCACCGAGGCAGGCGCAACCGTCGAGGTGAAGTAGAATTCCCTGCCCCGTTGCGTGGACGACGACACGGGGCGCATCACTCCGGGCGCGCTGACCGGAGTTTCTGGCCGCTGCTGCCTTCGGTTCAACGAGGCGGCGGCTACGTTCTTCTCCTACGGCGGAGCAGTCGTGGAGAATCGCGATGAAGCCGAGGAAGCAAAGCGGGTTCCCTCAGCAGGGACTGCGGAATTCCCGGGCATCGTTGAGAGCTGGAGTCCTTTTGAGAACTCCAGCATCAAAACAGGTTACGGCGGGCGGCCAGCTTGGCGGCAATCGCGTCAGCTCAGACGCGACGGCAAGCTGGACGAAGACAAGGCCTGAACATACTGGCGCGGGAAGTTAACAACATCGCGGCACGAAGTGTGCCGAAATCCCAGGCCGATTGGTTATGGGATTGCTCGACGCCTCAAGCGGCGCTCACGGGGAGGTCTGTCTCCGGGAGCGCAGACCGTTTGCGGCACGACTGCGGTACCAGGTCTCTCTTTTTTTCAATCTCTTTCGTGTGCGACAGAGCGTTCCCCGTCGCGCATCCGCAATATTTGCACGGCCAGGGCGAGCGAGCGCTCGACAAGCCCGAAATCGGAGCTTGTGGCGCGCCCCGCGAAGACGGCCGGTAACGATTAGGAGCTTTATACATGGCGCAACAGAAGACTGCCAACAGAAATCGCTTCGATTTTTCAAAAATTCCAGCGACCATCCAGATTCCCAACCTCATCGAGGTCCAGAAGCGTTCCTATGACCGCTTCCTGCAAATGGACTCGCTGCCGAGTGAGCGTGACGATGCCGGACTGCAGGCGGTGTTCCAGTCGGTATTTCCCATCACCGACTTCCGCAATGTGTCGCAGCTGGAGTTCGTCGAGTATGCCATCGGCAACTGGGAATGCAAGTGCGGCCACCTCAAGGGGCTGAACCACCTGCGCACCACCTGCCGCAACTGCGGCGCAACGGTGAAGACCGACCCGTTCCACCTGGGCGATGTGCTGTGTACCAAGTGCGGCACCTATAACGCTAATACGCCCGATTTCTGCAACAAGT
>PLBD01000216.1 GCA_003135315.1 Acidobacteriaceae bacterium
CACGCCGAAGCGCTGCTCTTCATCGACCACCACCAGTCCCAGGTCGCTGAACTTCACGTCCTTCGACAGCACGCGGTGCGTGCCGATCACCACGTCGACCTCGCCCGCTTCAATCTTCGCGATCGTTTCCTTCTGCTGCTTCGGCGTGCGGAAACGGCTCAGCATGTCAACCTTGATGGGGAAGGCCGCGAAGCGCTGCCGGAAGGTGTTGTAATGCTGGAACGCGAGCACCGTCGTCGGCGCAAGTACCGCAACCTGACGATTGTCGCTGACCGCCTTGAAGGCCGCACGCATAGCGACCTCCGTCTTGCCGTAACCGACATCGCCGCACAGCAGCCGGTCCATCGGAGTGGGCGATTCCATGTCGTGCTTCACGTCGACAATCGCGTTCATCTGGTCTTCGGTCTCGTTGAACTCGAAGCTGCCCTCGAACTCGCGCTGCCATTCGGTGTCAGGCGCGAAGCCATGGCCTTCTGCGGTCTTGCGCGCGGCGTAGAGTTTCAGCAGTTCCCCGGCCATGTCCCTCATGGCCTTCTTCACTCGGGCCTTGGTCTTCTGCCACTGCTGCGTGCCCAGCCGGTTCAGTACCGGCTTCACGCCTTCCGACGAGCGATACTTCTGCACCAGGTCGAGTCGGGTAAGTGGGACGTAAAGCCGCGCGCCCTCCGCGTACTCCAACACCATGAACTCGGCGGCGCTGCCGTCTTCCTGCGGAACTTCCTTCAGCCCCTGGTACTGGCCAATGCCATGCTCCACGTGCACCACGTAGTCGCCGATGGCGAGGTCGCGGAAGTCGGACAGAAACGCCGATATTTTCGATTTTTGCCTCTGCGGCCGGCCCAGCGAAACTTCCGCCTCGTCGAACAGATCGCGCGCACCGAAGAGCACGAGGTTCGCCTCGGGCAGCACGACGCCCTCGGGTACATATGCCTTCACGATGATCGGTGCTTCGACGTCTTCCGCGAAGTACGTCGACTCGTCCACGTAAACTTCTGTGCCGGGCCTGGGCGTGCGGCTCCCAATGCGGAAAGACAAGTTGTACTCGTTGAAGATGTCGGCCAGCCGCTCCACTTCGCCCGTGCTGGAGACGGCGAACATCACGCGCTTACCCTCGCGCGTCAGCCGCGCCACTTCTTCCGTCATGGCAGCGACCGACCCATGAAACCTGGTCGTGGGCTGCGTCTGCAGCGTCAGGTGCTCGCTCTCGTCGCCGCCTTCAATTCCAAGCTGTTCGACCGCGATGGTGCCAGCTTCCTGCAAGCGCGTGTGCCATCGCTCCGGCGTCAGGTAAAGTTCTTCGGGCCTCACCAGATTGCCGATCAAACTGCGCTCATGCGCTTCGGTCAGCTTCGCCCACCACGCGTCGTGCGCCTCGTTCAAGGAGTCGGGCTCGTCCAGGACAACTGTTGCCGCAGGCATAAGATCGAGGAGGTTTTCCTTCGCGCCAGCCACTGCCGCATACAGCTCCCATCCTGGAAACACGGCGACGCCGCTCGCGCGCACCGTCCGTTCAATCATCTCGTCGCTACCCGCCAGCCGCTCGCCGGTCAGCCGCGCGTTAATGGCCGCCAGGGTTTCTTCTTCGACCGGCGTTTCCGTCAACGGAAGCAGAACGACTTCGTCGGTTACCGCTGCCGAGCGTTGCGTTCCCGGGTCAAATTTGCGAATGGTCTCGATCTCATCGCCGAAAAACTCAATCCGCACCGGGCGGTCCAGCTCCGGCGGATAAACATCCAGCAAGCCGCCGCGATGCGCGAACTCCCCCGGCATCTCTACCACGTCGACCTGGCTGTAGCCCACGACGCGCAAGTGTTCCAACAGGCGATCCGGATCTAACAGCTCGCCGCGCCGCACCACCTTGGCAAGATCGGCGTAGAAATTGCCGGAGCGCAAACGCATCGCGGTCGCGGCCAGCGGAGTAATGACGATCTCTGCTGTTCCGGTCGCAATCTTCCACAGTGCAGTCGCGCGGGCCTCCTGGATTTCGGGATGCGGCGACAGGTTCTCGAAGGGCAGCACATCGTAGGCAGGCAGGCCGATAACGGCGTCGGGTGAGACTGCTCCGCTCAACTCCACGAAGGAGCGGACGACCGGCAGCAATTCTTCAACCGCGCGGTTGTCGCTCACCACGATAAGGAGCGGCCGCGAGGTCACGCGATGCAGTAACGAGTAGAAAAGGGCCTTTCCGGTTGGGGTCAGTCCAGAGACACGAGTCCGCGCCGCGCCGCCCTTGACCTGGGACACTGCACGCGCAAAAGCAGGCACTTTCTCCACGTCCGCGAAGAATTCGCGAACGAACGGTAGGATCATTGCCTATTCAGTTTACCAGCCGGTCGAGACCGGCATCGTCAATCGCGCTCCACCGCTGACGGAGGACGATACCCGCTGACCAGCCGGGCGATCAACACCGCCAGGTAAAGCACGCCGATCGTGGCCTCGATCACCGATAGCGAGCGCGCCTGGTCAGATACCGGCGTTATGCCGACAGCACCGAGCGACGTCATGGTGGCAAAGCTGTAGTACACCATGTCGAACCGGCGAGGGATGGCATGCGCATTCACCAGAGGATCGAGATAAAACGCTCTCGGCTCAAGCGCGGCAACCATCCCAAAGATACTGGCGAAACTGAATCCCACCAGCAGATAAATGCACAGGGCCCCCAGGATGGTCTCTGAATTCGGCTGGGCCTCCAGAATCACCCTGCGGAAGATGACGACGACAATAAACGTGTCAAATACAAAACTGAGAACAATGCCGAGAATAGAGACAGCGCCCGCTTCGGCCCGGAACTGGACGATGTGGTGCCACTCCGCCGGAATGGCCAGCAGGAGCACGAAAAACAAGAGCGTGCGTCGCAAGTTGATCGCATAGACGGCGAACAGCATGCCGGCGCCACCGAAGAAACGAAAAATAAGGTAAGCAACGGGTTTGTCTTCCACGTACGGGTACAGGACGAGGGTAGCCAGCAGGTAAAGGAAAAGCACAAAGAACTTGTGCTCCGCTATAACCGAAGCTTTCTTCAAGTGCGCCGAGGCGCGCTGCGAGGCTTGAGCCAGGGACATAAGGATTCCTGATCGCAGATGGTACACCCACGGCGACTAACGGAACGCGCGCCACCTCAGATCAGAACTCGAAGTGCAATCGCATTCCGAAAACAGAGACTGGGCCACGAGCAGTATTAAAAGCGGGGTCAGCAACAAACTGGTAGTCCAGCGCACCCAGCAGGTGCTTGGAGATCTTGGCCTGGTAATACGTTTCGACAACCTTCTCTTTGGCGTAATTCAAGGCGCCGTCGCCGTCCAGAATGCCCAGCCCGCCGGCAGCCAGGTATTGCTGATTGTCGCGAGAGATGCCACTGACAACGGCGGCCACGCCGATCGTATCGTCCGGGCGATGCCAGGGCTCACCCTTGATACTGACGCCCACCGAGCCCATGTGATTTACGTCGGTAAACATCCAGGCTTCGTTGATTCCGTCATTCCAGCCCAGGCGTGAAAACACGCCGATATTCCTGGTGATCTCCTGTTCGAGGTTGAGCCCAAAGCCGAATTCATGCCGTTGGGCGTGGGTCAGGTCAATGTTTGTGCCTGGGGCGTAAAGGGCTGCTTGATAGTTTCCGAACTCCCCCGCGTTGACGTAGCCCAGGATGCGAGCCGTGCCATGATGACTGTGGATGCTGTACCGCTGCTCATTCTCCACAACCATGTCCCAGGCGTGCCAGAACCGGCCATCGCCGCCCGAGGGTTCGGGCGGCCACAGGAGATAGCGGTCTTCGGCGAGGAATCCATTCCTCATATTCGTAATCTGAAAGAATCCATAGCGCAGGGCCCATCTCGGCTGGTTCAATTCAACCGCCACGCCGGTCGTATAGCCCAGGGCGTCCGCGGGGTAATCCCAGGCAGCGTTGGCCGTGAATGCCCAGTTCAGAAATTGTGTACGCTGGTCGTTGGCGTAGGCGTTGTTGTCAAAAACGTCCTTGGAACTGAATTGCCCGATGGTGAAGGTGAGCCGTGAAATGTCCTGCTTGCCGGCCAAGGTCAGCGGGTCCTCAAGCACATCCTCCGTGTCGCCGCCCAGTCCAATGGTTTGGCGAAGAAAGCAGCGCGCAAGGCCCGCACGAGGAGGATGCGTGCCTATCTTGTACGCTTCCCCATCCGTAAAGTCGTCAATGCCGAGTGCGTTGCCAAGCCCGAATCCCTGCCATGTCAGGACATCGAGGTGCAGTTCCGCGCCCGTCCACAAGCGGAACCCGGAATACAGATCCAGCGACACGGTTTCGCGGACTTCGCTGCTGGTGGGCAGGCTGTTCGGGCCGGAATACCGGGCGCTGAAGGAGGGATAACCTTGCACGGTCGTGGTGCTTTGCACGTGGAAGTTCCAGTTTTGCGGGGGCTGCGCTTCCGGCTGCGTGCCGGCCGGCGCCTGCGGCTGTGGCGGCTGGGACTGCGGCTGTTCCGGCGGCGCACCCGGGGAGGCCTGCCCGTTAGCGGAAGCGTCCTGTGCGTAGCCGGCAATCGCCAGGCATGCCATCAGCAGGAAAAGGCGGCACAGGGCTGGGAGGTTTGGTCGGGCCATGGAGTTTCCAGGCAGCTTCCTGGTTTTGAAATTGAAATTCAATTTCAATTAGACTGCAGCCTCTCCGGACCCGCCGTGAGCTGTGTCACAGAGCGCGGTGATGAGCGTAACTCCCGCCGGGTTGGCCTTCACAGCAGCAAAAATTTTCGCCTCCGGGAAACTGGAAGTCTCCCACGCTTCGATTACGGGAAGGTTACAAAACCCGTTGCCGGCGTCCGTGAAATTTTCTTATAGCATACCGGGGTAGGGTATACAAGACATGGAAGCGGCGATGGCGGTCCAAGAGGCTACTTCAGATACGCCCGCACCAGGCCGATCAGGTCCTCGCCCAACTCCTCCGGCGAATCCATTTTCTGCTCCGGATTCATCATGTGCAGGCGAATGTGGTCTTCCAGGATCTCCGCCATGAGCCCGTTGACGCCGCCGCGAATGGCGGCCAGCAGCATGAGAATGTCGGCGCACTCGTCGCCCGAGGTCAAAGCCCGCTCTACGGCGGCAAATTGCCCGCGCAGGCGCTTGATCCGGTACAGCAGCTTTTGCTTCTCGCGCGAACTGGGAGGAAATTTGTCTTGCATATAGGGTAGGGGGGTAGACTATCGAATTCCCGTTGCGAAATCCAGCCGTTGAACTCCACGCACCCTGCCTGCCATGTGTCGGTTCCGTTCCCCGGAAACTCAATGGCAACTGGATTGACAGTGTACAGAGCCAACTCTAGAATCAAACGTGGGCTGGACGCCTTCAAGTCCGGCCCTTCGTAACAACGCGGACCGATTTCCGCGTTCCCGCAGGAAACTCTCGATTGCCTTCTCCGGCATTGTGAAGTGTTGCGCAGGTTGGCGGTGTAGCTCAGGTGGTNNTCGCTGGTTCGAGTCCAGCCGCCGCCACCAATTAAATCAATAACTTCCGGGGGATCTCCTCTTGATGGCCAAGGGCAGGTTGCGTGGGGATGCGGATTCCTGCGTGCTTGTCTTCGTCTTCCATGGCTAATGACGCCGCGGCGCTGGTTAAATCGGCGGGATTTCGGTAAAGTGATGCCCGCAGCTTTGAAGGAGTGAACGATGTTCTCCGCAAGATTCCTGGCCAGCCTGTTTTTCTGTGTTTGCGTCGCGTGTGCCGTGCCCGCTGTAGCCCAAGAGGAGGAACACGCTCATCATCACGAAGCTACGGAACAGCTGGGCAACGTTTCGTTCCCCATCTCGTGCGCGCCAGGTTCGCAGAAGGCCTTCGAGCGCGGCATCGCCCTGCTCCATTCCTTCGGATATGAAGAGGCGGAACAGCAGTTTACGGAACTCGCCCAGAAGGACCCGGCGTGCGCCATGGCCCATTGGGGCATTGCCATGAGCCTGTACCACCAGATTTGGGAGCGGCCACAGGAGTCAACCCTGAAGCGGGGCGAGCAGGAAATCGAGAAGGCACAGAAGATCGGCGCGAAGACCGAGCGCGAACAGGGCTATATTGCGGCGCTCGCCGTGTTCTACCGCGATCCGGCCAGCAATGATTACCTGAAACGCGCGAAGGCCTACTCGGACGCGATGGGGAAGCTCTACCAGAAGTATCCTACGGACCTGGAGGCAGGCGCGTTCTATGGGTTGTCATTACTGGCGGCCGAGCCTCCGGATGACACTTCGCTCATGACCAGAAAGGAAGCGGTTGCTGTGCTGATGCCGCTTTTCGAGCAGCAGCCCGATCATCCCGGCCTGGCGCACTACATCATTCACGCTTGCGATACACCGCAGATGGCGCCCAAAGGGCTCGCGGCCGCCCGCAGCTACGCGGGAATTGCCTCATCGTCGGCCCACGCGGTCCACATGCCATCGCACATCTTTGCTCGTTTAGGACTGTGGCAGGAAGACATCCAGGCCAACCTGAAGTCCGTTGCCCTGACCCAGCAGTCGGGTGCGATGTACATGGGCGGACACGAGCTGCATGCCATGCACTTTCTTCTCTATGCCTACTTGCAGACCGGACAGGATGAAGCTGCCAAACACGTGCTGGAGCAAGCGAAGCAAATCGTAGCGGCGGCGCCCACGAACGGTGACGACACAGGGATGCTGGAATATTACGGTTTTGCGGCGGCGCATTTCCCAGCGCTCTACGACCTGGAGATGCACAACTGGGCGGATGCCGCGGCGCTCCAGCCCGCGGCCAACGCAACGCCGAACTTGCAGAGGATCACATGGTGGGCGCGGACGATCGCCTCGGCGCGCATGGGCGATGTGGAAGCGACCCGCCGCAATGCGCAGAAGTTTGCTGAAGCGGAAGAGGCCACGCGCAAAACGAAGGACGCCAACATCCTTGATGGGCCGAACTCCTCGCGCGGGGAAGTTCATGCCTGGCTGGCTTTTGCCGAGAAGCAGAATGACGAAGCGCTTCGGCAGATGCGCCAGGTCGCGGATGTTCAAGACAAAGTGGGAAAGGCGGAAGTCGACATTCCCGCGCGCGAAATGCTGGCCGACATGTTGCTGGCTTTGAACCAACCGCAGGAAGCCCTGGTTCAGTATGAGAAGTCCATGAAGATCGATCCCAACCGCTTCAACGAACTGGCCGGCGCGGCACAGGCGGCCGAGTTGTCGCATCAGCCGGAGAAGGCGAGCCTCTACTACGCGCAACTGTTGAAGAACTGCGACGACGGGAAATACTCCAACCGCCCCGCATTACAGAGCGCCAAGACGGTGCTGGCGAAGAACGGGCAATAGAACCATAGCCGAGGCTCGCTGGCTGCATTCGCCAGAATTCCATCCGGCCTGGCACCGCCGAAACCGACCATTGCTCCCGGCACACTGACCGCACTTCGATCCGCCCGGACCGCGGGAGCTACTTGTTTTTCCCAGCACCTCTGCTAGCCTCAACTGCACAACAGCTTCTGGAGAGTGGTCCGGCGTGATCGCAGCCGGATCGATTGCCAACGTGCCATTCTGGGGGCAACGTGATTTCCTTCGATCAGGTGACCTATCCGTCGGCAGACCATGCGCTGCCGTTCCGCACGCTATGCGGCGAATATCGCGCTCGCCGTAAGGGTGATCTTGCGGCCGCCGTTGCCAGGCACATTCTGACTCTTGAGCAACCTCCCGCGGACCTGGAAACCGTCTGGACGGCCCTGGACAAGACGCTTTCCGCTTCCGAAGACGCGTATTCCGAATTGGCGGCAACGAAAGACGTGCTCTCCGTTGTGCGCCAGGAGCCAGGAGAGCCGGACGAGACCTTCCGGCTCAGGGTGGCGACAGGGTACGAAGAAAGCCGGAGAGCCGAGAAGCACTGCCAGACTTGCGATCGCCCGCTGAAGCAAATTCTGCACGACATGCAGGCCACGGCAGTTTGCCTCTCAGGCGGAGGCATTCGCAGCGCCA
>PLBD01000427.1 GCA_003135315.1 Acidobacteriaceae bacterium
AAGGGCCGCCGTTGCTGGTCGAACGCTTCACCAGATAGCCGGGATAATTGGTTCCGGCCGTCCAGTTCAAAACAGCGGTGCCGTAACCCGGGGCGACCGTCAAGCCAGTCGGCGCGCCCGGTGGCGGCACCATGACCCACATCTGGTTCAAGCCGCCGCCCCAGGGATACACTAGGATGCCATAGCCAACCTGGGTCGTGGAAAATGGCTCGTCAAATTCATTTCCCCCTGCCTTATTGACCACCGTATAACCGGCACCATTGGGAACTAACGCCCAGAGTTGACTGTTGGTGTTGGCACCTCTGCCGGTGGCCAAAGTCTGCTGCAGGAGAGACTGTGGGCCAGTGGACCCATTCGGATCGGTCAGGTAAAGACCGCTGGCAACATTCATAATCGTGTAATAGCCGCCGTTAGCAGTGAACACCCAGCGCTGAGTGTTGGTCCCGGCGGGATTGTTCTCTGACTCTGAACTACCGTTCTTCCCTCCGCAGCCGTCGTGCTGGATGCGTCCTAACGCAGGATCTTGAAGTGAATAGACTCTACGTTGTTCTCGATGTCCAGTCTCTACCCTATTCCGTCAACCCGATGATCATATGCAACGAGTCTTTGCGGAAGCCAGCACCTGCTGCTGCCCTCGGTAATCACCTAAAAAGTGGCTAACGGTTATCACTTCAAAACCAGCCAACGGAAGGGGCCCGGAACTAGGTTGGTCGGCTCTCCGACGGTGCCGCGGAGCGGACAGGATTATCTTCCCAAGAATCGCTGGGATAGTTACTCGCTTCCCCCGGCCGTTCCTACCGTGATTGCCGCCGACGTGTTAGTCGGCGCCCGGGATCGGGCCGAGGCCACTCTCAATTCGATTGGTGACGGTGTACTGAGCACTGACATCGAGGGGAGGATCACGTATCTCAATACGGTGGCGGAACGGATGACGGGCTGGGGACGCGAGGAGGCGCACGGCAGACTGCTGAGCGAGGTATTTCGGATCATCAACAAAGACACCGGCGAAGCCGCCCGCGATCCCTTGCAGCTCGCGCTTCAGCAAGACCGGACCGTTGGCCTCACCACTGACAGCATGCTCGTCCGGCGCGACGGATTGGAAACAGCCATCGAAGATTCTGCCGCTCCCATCCGCGACCGTGAAGGACGGGTAGTGGGAGCCGTGATTGTCTTTCGCACGGTCGGGGAGGCGCAAGCCCTGGCCCGCAAGATGGCTTACGTGGCGCAACACGACGTGCTCACCGGGTTGCCAAACCGAATGCTGCTGAATGATCGACTCGCCCAGGCAATTGCGATAGCCGAGCGGCGCCATAGGAAGCTCGCGGTGCTGTTTGTTGATCTGGACAAGTTCAAGACCATCAACGATTCGCTGGGACACACGATTGGAGACGCCGTGCTTCAGTCAATCGCAAAATGTCTGCGGAAGAGTTTGCGCCGCGAGGACAGTGTGAGCCGCCAGGGAGGGGATGAGTTCGTAATACTGCTTCCCGAGACGGGCACCACAAAGGGCGCTGCTCTGGTGGCAGAAAGAATCCTCGCCGCGCTGGTACCGCCGCACGTCGTGGGCGGGCGCGAAGTGCAGGTGACAGCCAGCATCGGAATCAGCGTCTACCCTGACCATGGTCAGGATGCGGACGGTCTCGTCCACAGCGCAGATATGGCCATGTACGAGGCCAAGAAGAGTGGCGGCGGCGGTTATCGTTTCTTTGCGTAGCGGTCTGAATCGATGCCAAGAGACGCACCAGCTGGTTGACCCGATGGATATCATCCAAATGAACTCCGCGTGGCTTCCCAAAATCACTCTCGGAATTCAATGAAGCGAAAATTTGTCTCAGTGCTGGCATCGGGGTCAGTAGTCGCGGGAGTAGTACAGCAGAGTCGTTGTCAAAGCGACGCCGGGGATCGAGACGCGGCCTCGTGCGTGGTTCGCTCAAGCCAAACTTGTCACTGATTACGCCATTACCAATGCCGATGCTACTGGCTGGGATAAGGCGATTCCGGAGTATGAGTCGACGCGCCAGCGTCTCGAGTCCTACGATCTCGCAGTCGGAACTTAGCTGCTCCGAAGATCTCCCTGGACGAATCGGTTAACGCGGGACCTTTGACAAGCTCTTAAGATCCGCCGAACGGACGGAGCACGTGAATCTGGAGCTAAGACTATGTGCGGCATCGTTGGATACGTGGGAAACAAGCGGGTTGTGCCGGTCATTCTCGACGGCCTGAGGCGGCTGGAGTATCGCGGATATGACTCCGCAGGAATCGCCGTAGCGGGAAATGGCGAAGGCCTGCAGGTGCGCCGGGCAGAGGGCAAGCTGCGCAACCTGGAAGAAGCGATTCGACTGAAGCCGCTCGACGGCACTTACGGCATCGGCCACACTCGCTGGGCCACTCACGGACGCCCGACCGAGAAAAACGCACACCCGCACCGCGACTGCACCGGCAAGGTGGTCATTGTCCACAATGGTATCGTCGAAAACTATCTCTGCCTGAAAAGAGAGCTGGTTGAGGAAGGCCACAAGTTCCGCACGGAAACTGATACTGAAGTCATCGCGCACTTAGTGGAAAGGAGTTTGGCCAGCCACAACGGGTGTAAGACTTCGCTGGAAGAAGCGGTCCGCAAGACCGTGAAGTTGCTCACCGGGGTATTTGCCATCGCGGTGATTTCATCCGACGAGCCCAATAAAATTGTTGCCGCGCGCAACGGGCCGCCTGCCGTTATCGGACTGGGCAAAGACGAATTCTTCGTGGCCAGCGACGTGCCGGCAATTCTCTACCACACACGCGACCTGTTCTTCCTCGGCGATGGCGACCTCGCCACGATCACGCTGGCGGGCGTGCAGCTGAGCGACTTTCAGGGTCGGCCCATTACGCGCCAGGTACAGCACATCACCTGGGACCCGATCATGGCGGAGAAGGGTAGCTTCAAACATTTCATGCTCAAGGAGATCTACGAGCAGCCGCGCGCTGTACGCGACACCGCGCTGGGACGCATCTCGCCCGATAACAGCAACGTCATCCTCGACGAGATGGATATCACCGACCAGGACTTCCGCGGATTGCAGAAGATCTACATCGCGGCGTGCGGTACTAGTTGGCATGCCGCGCTCGCCGGCAAGTTCATGATCGAGCGCCTGGCCAGAGTCGTGGTCGAGGTGGACTATGCCAGCGAATTCCGCTATCGCGACCCTCTAACCAGGCCTGACGACCTGACGATTCTCATCACGCAGTCGGGCGAGACCGCCGACACCATTGCCGCCATGCGTGAGGCGCGTGCGAAGGGAGCGAAGACGCTTGGCATCTGCAATGTCATCGGCTCCATGATCGCGCGCGAGGCGAATGGCGTTATCTACACACACTCCGGTCCGGAGATCGGCGTGGCCTCCACGAAAGCCTTTACGGCGCAATTGACTGCGCTGTTCCTTTTCGCGTTGTATCTCGGGCAGGTCCGCGGCACCATTGGTGCCAAAGACTTGAAACGGCTGCTCGATGAGTTGACGCGGATTCCCGCTAAGCTCGAGGCGGTGCTCACCCGCGACGAGGAGATCGAAGACGTGGCCAAGGAGTATTACCGCGCGGGCGACTTTCTTTTCCTGGGACGTGGCGTGCATTATCCGATCGCCCTGGAAGGCGCCCTAAAGCTGAAGGAAATTTCCTACATCCACGCCGAAGGCTATCCTGCGGGTGAGATGAAACACGGCCCTAACGCGCTGATTGATGAAAACTTGCCGGTCGTGATTCTTGCTACCCGCGACCGGACCGATTCGGGCTCGGTGTTGCGCTACGAGAAGACGCTGTCCAACCTGAAGGAAGTGAAAGCGCGATCGGGCAAAGTCATAGCGATTGCAACCGATGGCGACGAGGAAATCCGCGAAGCCGCCGACCACGTGCTCTTCGTGCCGGAAGCGCCGGAACTGCTTTCGCCGATCCTGGAGGTAGTCCCATGCCAGCTGCTGGCGTACCACATCGCAATGCGCCGCGGTTGCGACGTGGACCAGCCGCGTAATCTTGCCAAGTCAGTGACTGTGGAGTAAGCCGGTGTTCGGCGCTGCGTCCTTACGTGTCGCCTAAAATGGGAGGGAATAATGGATTCTGGCGTTCGAACGCGACTTCGCGCGTGCTCTCAGGCCCTGGAAGGGAAACAACCCCAAAGAACATCCGCCTGACAGGATCTACGCTGTCACCAGGATCCTGCTCCGGATTTCTCCTGCAGCGGTCTGAGGTACCCTCCGAAGATTCCGGATAGCATTCCGACTGCGAGGCCTCTAAGGCAGTCTGGATAGGTCTTGCTCGGCGATTCGTGACTACACAGCCTCCCGTTCATAACCGAGTGGTGGCGATGTACATTGAACAAGGATAAATACTCACATTCCCATGTCTACCTATCTGATTACTGGAATCGCCGGATTTATCGGCTCGTCGATTGCAAGAGAATTGGCTCGGCGGGGAGAGAGGATCCGCGGGATCGATAACTTCAGTACCGGCAAGCCAGAGAACCTGGCTTCAATCAGCAGCGTGATCGACTTCAGAGAAGTGGATCTCCTCGATATGCAAGGTGTCATCCAGGCATGCGCAGGAATTGATTACGTCATCCATCAGGCTGCACTTCCCTCGGTGCCGCGCTCGATTGTCGATCCGATATCTTGCAACGACTCGAATGTCAACGGAACCTTGCATTTGCTGGTGGCGGCTCGGGATGCCAGGGTAAAACGGGTGGTGTACGCTTCCTCATCCTCCCTCTACGGTGACACTCCTCGTCCGCTCAAGAGCGAAGATATGACGCCGAATCCGATTTCCCCGTATGCCGTATCAAAACTCGCCGGTGAATATTACATGAGGTCGTTCCATGCAGTATACGGAGTGGCGACGGTCTCGCTTCGTTATTTCAATGTCTTTGGGCCTTACCAGGATCCAGGTTCGATGTATACGGGCGTGATGGCCATTCTCATTCCTAAGATGTTGCGCCAGGAGCGGGCCACGATATATGGCGACGGCGAGCAGAGCCGCGACTTTACCTATATAGATAATGTCGTCGACGCGAATTTGCTGGCTTGCCATGCTCCCGCCGACCAGGTGGCGGGACGATACTTTAATATCGCCGGGGGTCGGCGAATCACCGTCAACGAGACCTACTTGCTGCTACAGAAATTACTGGGCTACTCCGAGCCCGCGCTCTACGCACCGGAACGCCCAGGCGATATCAAGCACTCGCTGGCCGACATCCGCTTAGCGGAGCAGTGCTTAGGATATCGACCATCCGTCGATTTCGAAGATGGCCTGAGGAGAACAGTCGAATGGTATCGCATGCAATCGTTGTCTCCAGCGGGGGCAGTCCGAGCCTGAGAATTCCTCGATGGTCACCGCAAAACCGGCCATGCGTGGACGTCTGAAAACCGGCCATGTGGAGTGGCCTAAGACAGGTGTTGTTTTACCTTGCCGAAGTGAGTTTGGCAAGGCCGGATTCGGTCGCGCAGTTACGTGTTAAGTTGGTAGTGGTGCCGTTAACGGCACCACTGCCTGTTAAGTTAATGCTGTTGCCGCCGGGGTCGCGCCTGGCGGAAACATCCAAGGCCGAGAACGCGGGGCTGGCTCCGAAGGAATCGGCGATTGAGACCCTTTGCAGGTGGGCCGTGATGGCTGACTCTGCGAAGGGTCTTGTGTTTCTGTCCCTATTCTTTTGGTGAAGCTCCGTTGTGGAGGTCCTTGGATTACGGAACGCGACGATGCCGGGCTGCTTTTGCCCGGCGTCCTTATTGTTGTTGCTTTTGTCATTGGGCTTCTCCGCGGTTTCCGGATTTGGTTCGCCAGCTGCGTGGGCCGCACTTGAGGACGTGTCCGTGGTGCAGCAAGCGGTCGAGCATAGCGGTGACGGCGGCGCTGTCGCCGAGCAGCTTACCCCAGTCCTCAACCGGACGATTCGAGGTCAACAGTGTGCTGGCGCGCTCGTAGCGGCGCATGATGATCTCCAGCAGTTCTTCGGCGGCGGTCAGTGGCAGTTTGCGCATTCCGAGATCGTCGATGATCAGCAGGGGCACGGCGGACAACAGTTCCATATGTTCTTTGCGAGTGCCGTCCAAGGTAGCGTCGGCCAGATCTTCCAGCAGGGCGTGCGCTTCCCGATAGAGCACGCGGTAGCCTTGCAGGATAACGGCGTGTCCGATGGCTTGAGCAAGATGACTTTTCCCGCTTCCCGGTGGGCCTATAAAAAGTCCGTCCTCGCGTCGGCCGATGAAGGCGGCGGTCGCCATGTCGAAGACGAGGGCGCGGTTCATCTTGGGGTTGAACTGGAAGTCGAAGTTGTCCAGAGTCTTGTTGGCATCGCGGAAACGGGCCTGCTTGCGCCGCCGCTCCAGCAGGCGCTGGCTGCGGCAGCTCAGCTCGTCCGACACCAGGATGGAGATCAGGTCGATGGGGGCCATGGCTTCGCTCTGGGCTTGCAGCAGGCGCGTTTCCAGGACTCCGGCTATGCCGCTCAGGCGCAGTTGGCGTAGAGCGCCGTTGAGTTCGATCAGGTTCATGATGGGGATTCCTCCGATTGGATTCGTTGTTGGATCAGGTCGCGATACTGCACCAGTTCGCGGATGAGAGGATCGACCTGGCGCAGACTCAGGGGCGCTTGCGGGCTGCGCTCCAGGATGCGTCGCACGAAGCGGTACTCGGACACGCCCAGCTCCAAGGCCATGGCGCAGGCCTCCTCGGCGGCCGCGCAGCCGTATTTCTTGACCAGCGAGAGCACGCCCAGAATGCGCCGCACTCCGAGTTCGGCCTGGCGCTGGTGGATGAGATCGCAGACAGCACCGATGCTGGCTCCAGCCTTGTGCGCCCGCGCCAGCAGTTGTTGGAGGTGAAGTGGGGTACGCCGCGGACGGTCCTCATCCCGGATGCGGTGTGCGCCGCGCTTCTGCCGCAGATGCTCACGTAGCAACTGTCCGGTCCGGGGATCGAGCAGGCGCACGAACAGACCGTCCCACTGCACCTGCACCTCGCGCCCGATCCATCCCGGAGGCGCTCCGTAATAAGCCGCATCCACCTCGACACAGCCGTCCACGTGAACGGTGCGATCGCCGTACTGGTAGTAGCGGAACGGNNCGAACATCGCCGCTACTTGCCGTTTGGTAGTGCCGTGGATGCGAGTGTCGGCCCAGCGTTCTTCCCAGTGATCCAGATACGCTTGGGCCTCTTCCAAGCTCTCGAAACGTTGGCCCTTCAGCGGCGTCTTTTTGGCATGTCCGACTCCGGCTTCGACCTTACCCTTGCGATCTGGATCTCTTACCCGGCAGGGCAGGGCGATCACGCCGTAGTGCGCCAGAACATCGCGATACAGGGAATTCAGGCTGGGATCGTAGATGTCGGGAACCAGTACGCCTTCCCGCAGATTGTCCAGAACTACGACTCGGGTCGATCCGCCCAGCCGCCGCAAGGCTTTCTCATGCAACTCGGCCCAGATGCGGGAGCTGGAACGGAAGCTCAGCAGGCGAATCGATTTGCGGCTGTAGCCCAACGTCAGAACGAACATCCGGGTACGCCGGTACTTGCCGCTCTGCGGGTCGCGCACCATCGGGCCGCTGCCGTAATCGACCTGCGCCTCTTCGCCGGGTGAGGTTGCGATCACCACCCGCGCTTCCGGCGATCGCCTTCCGCGCAGTTGGCGCACGAAACGCTTCACGCTCTGGTAGCCAGCCGCGAACCCGTAACCGTCCACCAGATCCTGCCAGATCCCCATCGCATTGCGGCCTCGCGACAGCCCCAGCTGGATCGTTTCCCGATACAACTCGCAGGCACTGGCTGTGGTCCGGCGGCTTTCCTCCACAGGCGCTGCTGCCGGCCCCGGGTCGGTGGTCACCTCCATGGCCGGTTTTGAAAAATCTTCTGTTGGTAAGTTGGGGAAGAGGATTTCCGGGCCGGAGTCGGTGGTCACCGGCATGGCCGGTTTTGCCGTGGGCTGCTTTTTCCAACCGCCAGGCCGCCCTACCGCAATCCCAGATGCTTTCAGATAGCTGCCCGCCGTCTCGCGACGGACTCCGGTTTCCTGCTCAATCCGCCGTAGCGACCAACCCAGCCGCCCCAGCGCAATCACCTGCTGTCGCTTCGCTTCGCTCAAGACATTGCCCATGCCAACCGAGGCTACCTGCACCCCAGTCGTAGCTTCTGTCTTGGGCCTCTAACATGGCCGGTTTTGAAGTGACCCTACATGGCCGCTTTTGGGTGACCCCCGAGGGAGAATTTGCTCAATCGACCGAAGCCTGCATTCACCGTTGACCGGAGAGGGGAGCCATCGATAGCCCCGGATCGCCGTGGGCTTTCAAGCTTCAGACACACAGACAAACGACAAACGGGAAGGATAGAAGGAGAAAAAGCCACAGCCCAGCTAATTCAGCTGGGCTGTCGTGTGTTACGACCAAGATCAATTTTAGCAAGAGTTCACGGGGAAGATGTTGGAGCAGAAAGCGTTTTGAGAATGTCTGGCTTTAGCACATTGGTTCCGCGGTCAAGAGTCGCAGAAACCCACGTGCGACACAAGACCCGCGTGCTGGCGTGCTGCTGAGCTGCGAGGACCGGGACGTTGAGAAGCATCTGCTATATCTCGGCTGTGCAGCGAAGAACGAAAGCGGGCTTGACCTTAACGAAACGGCTCCAATGCCAGGCAAGAACGGTACGGCACCGGGAAGAGTGCTTGACCGTCGAAGCTGTGAGTCACGCATAGCTACAGACGTCTTGGCTGATCAGTTGCAAAACAAGAAGCGCTCGCGGAGGTGACGATCGTCAGCGCCTGAGCTACATCAACTTCACAACTCCCGGCAACGGCAAGGCTTGTGACCCGAAACTGCAGGCCCAGTAACGCAAAGCTTGGCGTCTGCACACCACAGAATTTTACTTGGACCCGACGGATCAGACAAAGCCCCTTCGACACTGAAAAAGGACGCCGTTGATGGAGTTCCGTAAATCGTTGGAGATGCAGGGTGGGGCGATGTGGTGCTGGATGCTACCGTTCCCGAGCTGAGGGCTGCAGTTGCTCCTGGCGCAAGGGTGAATGTTTCCCCCGGGGCACTCACATTCAACACTCCACTGGTGGAGTGAATCAAAACGGAGCTTCCGCTTCTCCGGATTTCGTACTTAGCTGTGCCGCTGCTCGCAGGCGAGATAGCATACTTGCCTATCGTTGCCGACAGGCCTTTCGTGGTGCTAATACTTGCACTTCCCACAGTCAAATCCAGAATGCCGCCATTGAAGACCATCTGGGAATTCGACGGAATCAAAACGGTGGATCCAGGCGAAGAGATTGTTACGACTCCGCCATTTGCCGTCTGCACTTTGTCCCCTTGAAAGAGCGCACTGGTGGTCGGTGCTACACTGCCATTCACAACGACCGCACCGCTGGAATGCAGCACTGCGACATCACTCGATCCTCCAAACGCAAGCGCCGACAAGGTCAACATTGCGACTAGGCAAACAAGCTTGCACGCGCACGGGACTCTCATTGGGCACCTCCGGAAAAAGTACACCACTTTGGAGTACCAAACATAGCACCTTTGAAGATATTACGTCAATGATAAACGCCAATAAAATCTGGCAAAATCGCCATTTATGCAATACTTACGCATGGCACTAAAGGGCCATTGTCGTGCCGTTGCGCAGCCGCAAAATGCCCACTGAGTGAGGGGAATCAAGTTCGGTTCGTCGCCGCCCGACCGGCTGCAGAGCTTGCAAGAGTGGTGTACCTGCAGTCGCAGCATGCTCCCGCAGAGCTGGCATCGGCAGCCGTCGCGTCCCATCACCTGCTGGCGCAACTCGCCCGGGGCGGCTGGCATCGGGATTAATGGTCCGCCGACTCGATGCTCTCGACTAAGGTAAAGCATTACTTATATTCAGCATGCGTTATTGCTTATTGAAGGCAAGCACAAAATGCTTGCTGACAGGCGCCATTCTTGTGACGGGGCTGTCGGCGTTGGTTGCCGATGAGTTCATGGTTGCCCGTTTCTTCGCTTTGCGTGTTCACACCCAGGCGGTTCCGCGGGTCGGGGTTCAGCTGGCAGACTGTCTATTGACACTCCGCACGGCTGTAATCATCCCCAGTGCTCGATCAGTCGCTTGCATGATGGCGGAACTCCGGGTCGAGTCAAGGCCAAGCTGGCGGTCGCTGCAACCAAAGGCGACCAGTTGGAGAATGTGGTGGTCGTATGTCCCAATCCCATACAGTATTCCGGGGAGAAGCGGTTTTCCTGATTGAAATCCGTGGCGAGCTAAACCGTACGCTCTAAGCTATCGATAATAAGGAATGTTCCCCGGTCTCCTTCTGAGCTACTTTGGACAGTCAGATGCTGTACCGGATTCTGGACGTGATCATCGTCTCTGGGCCGCACAATTGTGGCGCATCATGCGTGCGGCCCAGACCGGGGATTAGCTGGCTTTCTGTTCTTGCCCTTGTTGTCCCAGATCAATCGAGGGCGCTGGGGCAAGACTTTACCAAGTTCGAGCCGGCGGCGGGGTATTCGCTGGCAAGTGTGTAACCCAACCTCGCGTCGATCGATAGTTTTAAGGTGAACGGCTTTGGTGCTGCGTTTGTCTACACCGCGACTTCGTGGATCGGCATTAAGGGCGACTTTATGGTAGATGGCGCCGGCAGCGGGTTTCGCGGGCGGAGGAGCGGAGCCCGCTGTCTGCCACTTGGTCTTCTTTGGTTACTGGGGATTCGTTGATCTGTTGAAATTCCCTGCCGGTCAGCGGAAATGCCTTGGCGGTCCAGAGTTCTGCAACAACCCGGCAGAGTCGGGCAAAGAGCGCGGCTTTTTCAAGAAACCAAAGCCGTCAGCGGGTACGCTTATAGTTTATCTCCACCGCCCGCCGCGTGTGCGGGCCACAAGTCTCCTACCAAAATCCTGCCAGCACGGTGGCCAAGGTTCGGCCGATTCTGGCACGAGTTCACGAAATGGAGGCATCATGAAAGCTGGCAAACTTAGAAACACTCTCGCGGCTGTTTCAGTCGGGGTAGCTGCGTTGGGCATGGTTGCAGTGAATGTTGCCGCGCAAGTATCGCTTACCCCGTTTTACAAGGCTGCATCCAAAATGGCCCCGGAAGGGAAGCTTGGTCAAGTAATCAAAAAAGAAGAGATCAAGACCGCGATTCCGGGCGCACGGGCGTGGCGTATCGCATATATCTCTTCCGACGTCGCCAATCGTAAGACCATAGCCACGGGGCTCGTAGTAGCTCCGTCCGGAAAGGCGCCGAAGGAAGGTCGCCCGGTGGTTGCCTGGGCCCACGGCACTACGGGCACAGCCGAGAACTGCGGGCCTTCACAAATACTCAATCCGGCGGTTCCTTTGAACGAGTACTTCCTGGTGGGCGGGGATTCCTGGACGGATTACGGTTTGCCGGCGGTGGAGGAATTCATCAAGGCAGGCTACGTTGTGGTGGGTACGGACTACCAAGGGCTGGGTGGCGGCGGCAAACATCAGTACGTGGTATCGGTCACACAGGGATACGACGCGATCAACTCGATTCGCGCCGCGGGTGACCTGAAGGATACTGGTGCAGGCAGGAAGGCGGTGATCTATGGGTGGTCGCAGGGGGGCGCCACGGTGCTGACGGCCGCGAGTTCCGGCGCGTATGTCTCGCAGAAAGGCACCGCGTTCGACGGCATCGATATCGTGGGGTTCGTGGCGATGGCGCCCGCCGATATTGCGGTGATGGCTCCGAAGCAGGCACTGACCCCGGCTTCAGCCGAAGAAATGCTGAAGAGCGTGTTCAAGGCCTTTTCCGACAATGTGTTCAACTTCACGCATATGGCAATGAATCTCTGGGGCACACAGGCCGCCTTCGAGGACAACCTTCAACTCACGGACGTATTCACCGACGAGGGCGCGAAGATTATCAATGAGGTTGTGTCGAAGAAATGTATGCACGCCGCTGCGGGCACCCTCAACTTCACCTACGGCAGCGGATATCAATCGCTCATGAAGCCGAAAGTGAGCAACGCGATGGCGTGGGCGACTGCTTTGTTGGCCGGGAGCGTTCCGGACGAGAAACCAATTGCCCCCCTAGTTATTTTCTGGGGAACTCACGACACGGTGGTTCCGCCTGTCATGGGCGCGCTTTACCGGGAGCAGATGTGCAAGAAGGGAGCGAATGTGACGCGCGTGCAACTGACCGGAGAGCAAACTCACTACAGCACGCCGGGCGCTTCGCAACCCCTGTTTGTCCCTTGGATCCAAGACCGCTTTGGGGGCAAGCCGCTTGAAAACGGTTGTTCTGCGAATTAGGAGGTTAGCGTCTGTGGGCTAAATGTGGTCGGTAGCGTCTTGACGCCCGGCGTTCGCTGCGCCGTAGGTTCGCTGATGCGACAACTGGTCGAACCTGACCCCGTCAAGGCCCTGGATGATTGTCTTCCTCGATCACCATACAGTACCGCTAACGATTAGGAGTGGGTGGGCCTCGATGATCTTAGTCTTCGGAAGCATCGCGCCTTCCATCCAGGAACGGAAAGGCTGCACGCGCGACGCTTCTCATCAAGCCGCGTCGTCCAGGGATCAGAGACTTGCTTTACCGTTTGCCGGGCTCGGACTGCTAGTTTGCCAGCGTTCCCGATCCTTACGTTATCACTCTCCAACCACTGTCCAGCTCTTATCAGGATTGAAGTTGTCCATCGCCTCGGCCGCGTCTGAGGTTGTCTTGCCCAGGTCTTTCTCGTACACGACCCGCTGCTGATTGATGATGAATGTCTTGATGCCGGAAACACCGTACTCGGCGGGATAGGCTACGTACCCAAATCCCCCGGTCATCTTGCCATTGACGACATATTCATCGGCGCCGCCCTTCGCATCCGGCCCCTGCTTGAACAGCTCGTGAAAGTAGTACCCGTGAAAGGGTACGTGCTGATCGGCGGCAACCTTGTATCCTTGCCCGGTCGCAAACGCCACTAGCGGACCGACCGGGCTAGGGGGCTTGCCTTCAGGCGCCGGCCAGTACAGACCATTCTGCTTACCTTCATCGCTGATGAATTTCTGCGCATACTGCTTAACGCCGTCGTGATGTTGCGCGAAGTATTCGGCTTGTGCATCGGCGATCGCGGCACACACATCAATGGCCGCCATTTCGTTCCGGCCAATACGACGCGTCATGATCTCTTCCTTACCTGCCGCGGTATCGAAGGCCCACTGGTTCGAGCTGTTCCTCTTCAGCGGGATGGCAAACGCATGGTTGTCAGCCCCCACCAGCAGAACCTCATTGTCGTCGTCGAGCTTGCGCCAGCGGTGCATGACGTTATAGGACTCCACGAACCCCGTGAAGGACGCCTTGTCTTCCTGTACGTCGCCGGAGTAGATCAGGTCCTTCGACCCCGGACCGAAGATGGCCAGCATCGCCTCCCGGTTGTCTGACTTTGCCGCATCCATCACCGCGTTGCCCGCATCGTCTGGCGAGGCAAAGGTTTTCTGCGTTGCTTCTGTACCGGCCGGCTGCTCCTGCTGCTTGCTGCACGAGACAAGGGAAATCGCCAGCGCGCACAGCGCCCCAAGAATCCAGCAGTGCGAAACACTCCGCTTGAACCGCAACATTTTCAGATCCTCCAATGTGTTGCTTGAGTTCCACTACCCGTTGAAATCCCAGAACAGCCGCATCGCTACCTGCGGATACCGCCGCCACCGCCGACATGCCCGCCGCCCCAGCCGCCACCGCCGCCTCGACTCCCCCATCCGCGCGAGCTGGCCGAGCGATCTCCCCAGCCGCCAGTACCAAAAGTTGAACCAGAGTGACCGCCGTATCCGCTGAACGCTGTCGCATGGCTGCCGGTGTCCTGCGAACCATAGCCACGCGCCGCCTCCGAGCTACCCCAACCGCCGCCGGACTTGCTGTAATTCGAGGCGTCGCCGCGGTTCACGTTCACCGTGTTGCCGCTTACGTTGGTGTTGTGGTTGTAGGTATTGTTCCCGGTGTGGTTATAGCCGCTGTTGTAGTTGTTAGGGTGGTAGCCATTGGCATTGTAGCCATTGGGATGGTAGCCGTTGTTATAGCCGTTATAAGGGTGGTTGCCGTCGTAGTAGCCCCCGTGCCACGCGTTGTTTCCATAATAAGGATGGTTGCCGTAGTAGACGCCCCCACCGTGGTACCAGTGGCAGTTCCAGCTGCTCCACCCCCAGCCACAGCATCCGCCGCTCATCATTGCCCCGACCGCTATACCAGCCCCAAAGGAAAGCAGACTGGTCGCCACCAGGTCGCCGGCGCTGTATCCGGGAGTGACGTACGGTGTACCGTAGATTACGGCCGGGTTGTAGACCGGAACGTATACGACCTGCGGGTTTGTCGGCTGAATGACGATGGCTTGCGGTGACTGCTGCACGACCGTGATCTGCGTACTCGTCTTGAGATTGCCGGCGGCCTTGGCTTGGGCGCGGAGCGTCTGGATCGCAGCCATCACATCGGAGGACTGGTTGTGGTAGGCCTCGCCCAGTTGTGAGGTCCACACCATGTTCTGTGCCAGGTTGTTCAGCACGGACGGAAACTGGGTAAGCGCCTTAACGCTCGCGTCCCACGACTGGCCATTGACCGCCTGCCCCAGCGCGCTGCCCGTCAGCTTACTGTTCTGCAGCAACCAGGCGTTGGCAACAGCGATCTGGTCGGGGTAGGTTGCAGCGGAAAGAATCTGCGCCACCAAGGCGTCCGGATAAAGCGCAATGGGAGCGACCAGGCTTTGGAGCTCCTGCGCGGACATGGGAGTGCCCTGGCCCGCATATCCGGACGAACCGGAGGAAGATGGCGCTGGTTGCTCCTGGTAGATCATTAGCACGTTGGCCGGTGCTGGCGTTGTGGCAATAACCAAAAAGATACTCAGCAGATAGGGCAGTATCCTGTGATTCAATGTGGCAGTCATTTTCTCTCCTTCTACTAGTGTTTCGACCGCTTGATTATGTAACGAAGCTTGTGTCGGGCCTGCTTGCGTGTGAACTTCCACTGGACGGTAACCCGGTCGCGATTCATACGACGATTCCAGGTCCGGGTTGGCTGGCGCAAGCCAGCGAGGTCTCCGATTCGGCGTTTGCCTAA
>PLBD01000560.1 GCA_003135315.1 Acidobacteriaceae bacterium
CCTCCGCTCAGGATGACAAATCTTCAACCGGCCACTGGCCACTGGCTACTGTTTCTTACGGCTGTTGGGGAGCGTCAGCATCTGCGCCGTACACGTCTTCCAGAATTCTGGTCGCTCCGCGCTGTAGCAGGTTTTCGGCTACTTTTTCGCCCAGAGCAACGGGTTGGCTTCCACTCTGGGTCTCGCGCAGGATTATCGATCCATCCGGCTGCGCCACAATCGCGGTCAGATGCAGCGAGCCTTCCCGCATCTCGGCGAATGCGCCGATGGGAACCTGGCATCCGCCGCCCAGCTTGTGTAGCAGGGCCCGCTCACAGGTGGTAGTCGCGCGCGCCTCCGGATCATCGAGGAACGCGAGGTGCTTGCGCATCTCCTCATCGCCGGCGCGAATCTCGATGCCAAGCGCTCCCTGCCCTGCGGCGGGACACATGAATTCTTCCGACAGCACTTCCCTCACCAACTGCGTCTTGCCTAACCGCGTAAGGCCGGCGGCGGCAAGGATGATCGCGTCGTACTCGCCTTCTTCCAGTTTGCGAACGCGGGTGTCCACATTGCCGCGCAGGGCGTGAATCACCAGGTCCGGCCGCGACACTTTAAGCTGCGCTTGCCGGCGCAGACTGCTGGTGCCGACACGCGCGCCCTTAGGCAACGCGCTAACGCTGTCGTACTTGACAGAAAGGANNCGGCCAGCGCTTCTTCGATCTCTTTAGTGAACATTCCCTTGGTGCCGACCTGGGCGAGGGAGACATCGGTGATTTTGTCGCCGGTAGTCTTGATGATTTCGATTTCCACTTCATGCCCGCGCTCGCGCAGAAGTGAGGAAATATGGTTGGCCTGCCATAGGGCCAGTTGCGATCCGCGGGAACCCATTCTTAGGCGCGCCATCAGTTGCGCGCTCCGGGTTTTCCGCTGGCAACAGTTTCTTCGCGCTCCGCGGCGCTCTTCGCATCGCGCAGTCCGAAGAGCTTACGCACCAGGTCGATGACGGTCGTCGCTTCAGACGATTCGCGGGCCGCCGTCTTGAGTGTGGTAATGGGTGTGTGCATGATTTTGTTGATGATGCCCCGGGTCAAGGCTTCGACAGCGAGTTCCTGCTCAGGACTGAGCGAGCCCAGCCGGCCGCGCACGCGATCGATCTCCGCCTGGCGGACAGTCTCCAGATGTTCCTGCAGCGAGACGATCGTCGGCACAACGTCGAGCGTTTGCAGCCGTGCCTGAAACTTGTCGACCTCCAACTGCACGATGGACTCGGCGTGGTCGGCTTCGACACGGCGATCGGCCACATGCGAAGTGACCACCTGCTGCAGGTCGTCGATGTCATAAACGAAGATGCCGTCCAGCTTGTTCATCTCCGGATCGATATCGCGTGGTACAGCGATATCGATAAAGAACATGGGACGGTTGCGGCGCTTGCTCAAGA
Organism: Acidobacteriaceae bacterium; assembly: GCA_003135315.1. GTDB lineage: Bacteria > Acidobacteriota > Terriglobia > Terriglobales > Acidobacteriaceae > Bog-257. The sequence goes on from PLBD01000560.1 coordinate 1,421, forward strand.
AGCGTTCGCCATGCTCCTTGCGGAAGATGGCATGGGGCGCGCCCGTGGAACTGATCACGATGTCAGCGCGAGAAACCGTTTCGTATAACTGCTCGAAGGGGATGGCCTCGCCGTTGAATTTCGCCGCCAGCGCCACGGCGCGCTCGTAAGTGCGGTTGGCTACATAGATCTGCTTCGCACCGTGGGCCAGCAGATGGCGCGCTGCCAGCTCGCACATCTTGCCCGCGCCCACCAGGTAAACGCTTTTGCCTTGCAGGTTGCCGAAAATCTTCTTCGCCAGATCGACGGCTACGGAGGCCACCGATACGGCCGAGGTCGCAACCGCAGTCTCATTGCGTACCCGCTTGGCCACGGCGAAGGCGCGACTCATCAGAGCATCCAGCTGCGAGTTCACTGCTCCCACAGCCCGGGCCGTGGCATAAGCCTCCTTGACCTGGCCCAGAATTTGCGGCTCGCCAACCACCATCGAGTCCAGGCTGGAGGCCACACGGAACACATGCTGCACCGCCTCGCGCTCGTGGTATTCGTAAAGATATTGGCGGTAAGGCTGGGGATCGAAGCCGTAGAACTTGCGCAGGAACCCGTCCATGTCGGCCGTGCCATTTACCGTGCGGGCCAGCAACTCCACTCGATTGCACGTGGAGACGATCATCCCCTCTTCGATTCCCGGGTACGACGCCAGTTCTTTGACCGCCTCCGGCAGACGCGCCTCCGAGATGGCGAATTGTTCCCGCACCTCGACCGGAGCCGTCCGATGATTCACGCCAATGAGGACAAAGTTCATGAGGGAATAAATTTGTGCACGCGGCTGAAGTTATTGGCCGCCCACGCGCCGATAGCGATCACAAAAGCAACGGTGGCCAGGAATGCCGCCCGGCGCCCGCGCCATCCCGAATTCCAGCGGGTGTACAGCAACAGCATGTACACCGCCCACATGATGAACGACAACAGAATCTTCGGATCGTAGAAGAACATGGGTCCATACTTTTCAATTGCCAGTACGGAGCCGGTCACGATGCCGAAGGTCATAAACGGAAAGCCGAAGAGCAAGGCGTGATAGCCGATGTCGTCGATGGTCTGCAAGGGGGGCAGCCAGGTCAGGAGTGCCGTCTTGCTCTTCGACTTTAAGGCGCGCTCCTGCGCCAGGTACAGCAGGCTGGCTCCGAAGCTCAGAAACAGCCCGGCATAGCCGGTGAAGATCAAGATCACGTGGACAAAGATCCAGCCATTTCGCAACAGCGGCGAAGTGAGGGCAACCGGCTGCTGGCCCAGAGCGGAGGTCAACGTCAGCACAAAAACAATGGGAAAGATGACGATTCCAGGCGATACCGTGCGATAGCCGACGAAAAAGACGAAGAAGACCACCATCGCAAGAAACGCCAGCAGCGATTCCGAATAGTGAATCGAGATCAGCGACAAATGGCCAATCAAGACGGTGGATTCCACCAGCGACACAAAGTGGAAGATGAGGCCCAGCCCGACCGCGGGCTCAACCACTTTCGCCAGCAGGTTACCTTCCTTGCTGAGCAGCAGTAAGGAATAGAGCAGCCCCACGCCGTAGCACAGCACCGCGACTCGAAGCCAGATTAGCGGCATAAACCCCATTGACGGTCACGCAAACCCGCCGTTCTGAGATAAGTATAGCGGGAAGGGCTTGCAGGCCGAGTTTGGACGTCACGGCCCCATGTGATCTACGTCACATGGCGTTGGCAGGCGTGTAGCCCGTGGCGAGACAGACTCTGCCGTCAGCTGGGGTAATGGAAGTGCACGATATGCTGCGAGGCGATGGTGACGCCATCGCGCATTGCGGGATGAAAGTGCCAGCGCTGCAATACCTGCAGGACCTTCTGCTCGACGCCGTAACCGATGCCTTGCAGCAGTTTGGTCTCGACGACATCGCCGCGGGAGTCGATCGTCACCTCGACGATCACGTCGCCTTGCACGCCAGCCGGAAGCTCGTCACGCGAGACTGACGGGTCGGGATAAACGTCCGGGAACGCGGGAACGACCTCGTCGCCCGTCAGCGGCGAACCAGGCACGCGGCCGAATGGCGATCCACCGCGCGCGGTCTGATCGGGTGCGTCGGCGGCTGTGGCTGCGGATTCTTCGCGCTTAGGTTCAGGCGTGCGCGGCTTCGGCTTCGCCGGAAGCGAAGCTTTCATCGTCAGCCGGGGTTCGTTTGCCGGAGGTTGGGCCTGCTCCGGCCCGATCGGCGCCAAATAAACAATGGAGCGCGTGCCGAACGAAT
>PLBD01000266.1 GCA_003135315.1 Acidobacteriaceae bacterium
ACGGCCACATCGAAGAGCTCCCCACATACGGCGGCGATCCTGACGGATTTGCCATTGCTATCAACGACCACGGCCAGGTGGCCGGCGCCTCGGGAGTTTGCTCCACGTTCAACGTTGTCAACGGGCTGTATCTCTCACCAGTCCACGCCCTGCTCTGGGACCGCGGTAAGGTAATCAATCTCGTCAGCCTGGGCGGCGCGTTCGGGAACCAGGCCCATAACATCAATAACAGGGGCCAGGTGGTGGGCGCCTCCGATTTGGCCGGCGATGACGTTTTTCACGGCTTTGTCTGGAGTCAAAGCACCGGAATGCAGGACGTTCCCCCGGTCCAGGGGGACACCTACAGCGTCGCCCTGGCCATCAACGACCCGGGCGTGGTGACTGGCGTCTCAATCGACTCGACTTTCACAATCCTGCATGCTTTCGTGGTCGTGGACGGGGTGCCGACCGACCTCAACACTCTGATTTCCACCGACTCTCCCCTGCAGTTGCAGACCGCATGCGGTATCAATACCCGCGGGGAGATCACAGGCCTGGCCGTGGAGAAGAGCACTGGCCAGTACCGCGGTTATCTGGCGATTCCCGTGCGCGGCGCGAACTCTGGGCGTTAGGTCATGTCGCAAAAACAAGAGCAGGGTGACGCTCTGCTGGTCTCCGATCAGCAGAGCGGCTTCCATGGCCCTGACACTGAGCGGATGAAGGGCAAACCGGCAGTAATACGCCTTGAAGGAAGGGACGAAGACTGGCCGCCTGAGAATTTGCTGATCAAGTGGAGAAGACACGGATCGATCGGATCAGTCTGTCAACCATGTGTTTGCTCTAACGCTTTCGTTGTACGGTCAAATGCTGATCGAGGAATATTACCAGCGGCTTTGCTCACAAAATCGCGGAAAACCAACCGCTTTCATGAAAGTGTTACGTAGCGAATTGCGTACGCTTTTTAAGTTGATCCGCAATGACTTCGCTCACTCACTCCAGCAAATCACGTCGGCCCAGTGTGGAATACTCCTTGATCGCATTTCGAAAACCATGCACACCGTCAACCAAATTGGCCCCGTGCGACCCGCATAACATGCACACAAGATGCTGCAGGACCGCGCGAGGGAGGGTGCAGAATCCATCCCGCTGTGTTCTCACCCTGTCAAACGGGGCAGGGGCCGGCCGGGGTTGCCGTTCGTGCTCATCCATATGTTGCTGGCCGCGGTCGGCATCTACAGCGTCTTGTCTTACGCCGTGCGCCGCCGGGTACGGGAGATTGGCATCCGCATGGCATTGGGAGCGCAGGTCGGCGATGTGGTGCAGATGGTAGTGCTCGAAGGCATGAAGCCGACGCTGCTGGGAGTCGCCATCGGTCTTGCGGGCGCGCTGGCCCTGGGACGCGTGCTGGCCAGCGTGATCTTCGGCGTCAGCTCGCGCGACCTCGCTACGTTCGGCACCGTCGCCGTAATGACCACTGCCGTCGGCCTGCTCGCCAGCATCCTGCCGGCCCTCCGCGCCGCCCGCGTCGACCCCATGAAGACGCTGCGCGACGAGTAGTGCTTTCCACATTCCGCGACTACTCGACCAGCGACACCGCGCCGCTTCCCAGATCGTAATAGCCCGCGACCACCTTTATCTTCCCGTCTTTCACCATGCCCGAGATTACCGTCGACGACTCGCGCAGCAGCGTTGCCTGAATCTTGGCATTCGCCTTGGTGGCCGCGGGCAGATCATGTCCCGCCTGATCGATGGCCGGCTGGATGTGCGGAAACAGTGAGCTAATCTGGCCGGGAACTGCCTTGCCTTGCATGGTAGCCTTCACCGCTCCGCAGTTGGAGTGGCCCATCACCAGGATGACCTTCGTTCCCAGCACAGCCGCGCCGTACTCCAGGCTGCCGATGATCTCCGGCGTGATCACATTGCCCGCGACCCGGGTCACAAAAATGTGGCCGATGCTCTGATCAAAAACGATCTCGACCGGCACGCGCGAATCGGCGCAGGACAGCACCGCCGCGAACGGTTCCTGCTTTTCTACTGTGTGCTGTTTCAGGATATCGAGGTCATGCTGGAGCGAAGGCAGGTCGTCGGAGGCAAATCGCTTGTTGCCGGCCATCAACTCGGCCAGCGCAGCGTCAGGGGTTGACACGTCCTGTGCGCGCGCCGCCAAAGGCAGAGCGAGGTCCAAACCACCGATCAGCATTCCGGTAGCGGCTCCGGTCAAACTCATCTGCAACATGCGGCGTCGCGAGAGGGACTGCTCAGGGCTATGTTCGTTCATGGGGGTTCCTTCTGTGAATTGAATATCGCGAAGTGTAACCCGCCGCCGCTTCTGAGACAACCCGACTTGATAATGTGCCATAATGACGCGCTATGAAGGCGAAAACCTGTCCTTGTCGCGCGCTGGTGATGCTGGCCTTGCTGGGTTCCAGCCTGTGCCTGCCGGCGCAGTCGCAGCCACTGTCTCAACCTGCGGCGGCGCCGCAACCTGCAAACGAAGCCATGGCGCTAGTGAAGCAAGGCCAGGACCTCAGCAACGCCGGCAAGTTCGACGAGGCGATTGCGCTGTATCAGAAAGCGCTGCAACTCGACCCGCGCCTGTACGACGCGGAACTGTACACGGGGGTAGCCCTGGACTTGCAGGGCAAGTATGCGGAGGCGCGCCAGCATCTGGCCAAGGCGATCGAACTCGCATCCCAGACGCAGACGACGCAGTCCTTTCGGGTGATGGCCGTTTCCTATGCCTTCGAACGCAACACCGGCAAAGCGTCGGAGTACGAACGACGGGCTTTCGATCTGCAATCCAACTGGAGCAAGTTTGACGATGCGGCCGGCACAGCGAACGAGTTGGCCCGCATCTATCTGGAGTCCGGCGACCTGGACAACGCCACCCAGTGGTATGAGAAAGGGCAATCGACGGCACTGAAGAAGCCCGACATTACGCAGGCCGAGAAAGAGCTGTGGAACTTCCGCCTGGAGGCCGCGATGGCCCGAATCACGGCGCGCCGCGGGCAGGCTGACAAGGCCCAGCAGCACCTGGCTGCGGCCAAGACAATGCTGGACAAAGCCGACAACTCTGGACAGATGCACTTCTACCCGTACCTGGTGGGATATGTCGCGCTGTATGGCGGCGACTACAAGACCGCCATTGCGGAGCTGCCAAAAGCCGGCCTGGAGGATCCTTTTGTGGTGAGCCTGCTGGCGCAAGCCTATGAGAAGTCCGGCGACAAGGCGCACGCGATCGAGTATTACCAGAAGGTCCTGACCATCAACCTGCACAATCCGTCGAACGCGTTTGCCCGGCCGCTGGCGAAGGAGAGGTTGGCGGCGCTGGGCGCGGGAGCAAACGCGCCAGCGGCAAAGTAGTGGTCGATGCAACCCATTTTATGCGGATCGACGAAAAGNNTGGGCTGACGCCCACGCCTAACGTCATCCCGCCGCTTTGCGGCTGGTTTGATCGGCTCTCGGCCGGTTTATCCCGCCGCAAGATTCTTCGACCAGTTGCGACACAGTCTCTGAAGGCCTGCTCATGACGACAATTCCGATGGTAGTCGCGTCGGAGGGGGGCTACGGATGCAACCGGTTTTATGCGGATCGACGAAAAGCAGATCCCTCGTCGGGCTGAAGCCCTCCTCGTGATGACAATTCGTCAGGAGAAGAGACAACAGGCGAAGGACAACAGGGGAAGGGGCGGCCAAAATCGGGCCGCCTCCGGTCGGGATGACAGCTACTGGGGATAAGTCGCGCTACTTCAGTTGGTCTACTAGCCGCTGCGCGGTGTGCTCGACCTTGATTCTTGCGCCGTCCTTGTCCATGCCGCCGCGGATCTGCATCACGCAGCCCGGACAATCCATCACCACCATCTGCGCGCCGGTTTCCTTGATGTTCGTCAGCTTGCGTTCCAGAATCGGCGCGGAAATTTCCGGCAGCTTCAGCGAATAGGAGCCGCCCATGCCGCAGCACATGTCGGCCTCGTACATCTCGGAGATTTTGTAGCCGGCCTTGCTCAGCAATTCGCGCGGCTGCTGGGAAACATTGAGCGTTCGCTTCAGGTGGCAGGAATCGTGATACGTCACCTTGCCGAGCTGCTGACCTTCCTTGAAGGTCAGGCGTCCCTCGTCCACCAGCTTCTTCACCAGGGTCGAAAAATCCACGACCTTGGCCGCCAGTTCCCGGGCGCGGGGGACTGCGCCCGTCTGGCCCAGGCTCTCGAAGTTGGCGATGAAGTCGTGCTTGAGCGCGACCGTGCAGGTGGGACAAGCCGATATCACGGTGTCGACGTTATGCTCCAACAATGCCTTGATGTTGTCGCTCGCGTTCTGCGCGGCGACTTCGTAAGCTCCGCTGAAGCGCGCGGGCGCGCCGCAACAGGTCTGGCCTTCAGGGAAGAGCACTTCGATGCCCGCCTTGTTGAGGATCTTCACCACGGCCAGGCCCATCTCGGGGTAAGCGAAGTCGATGAGGCATCCGGCGTAGAAGGCAGCCTTCTCTTTTTGCTTCGGCTGCTGCACCTGTTTGAATTTGTCGCGCAGGGGAACATCGGCAATCGCCGGCAGGCTGCGGAACTCGGTCATGTCGGAGAGGAAGAACGGGAGGTGCCGAATGAAGCCGTTCCGCTGGAGCGGCTTCTGCGCCAGCGAGGCGGTACGCAGCATGGAGTGGAACAGCCGGCGATTGTTGACGACGGAGAAGATCGCCTTCTGTGCGAAGGTCTGGCCCTTTTCGACGGCCAGGCGGCGGCGCAATTCGAGGATCAGGCCGGGGATGTCGATTTTGCCGGGGCAAACTTGCGTGCAGTTGCCGCACTGGATGCAGAGGCTCTGAATCTCGTCGGATGACTTCAGCGCATCGAACCACGCGGTGAGAATGGTGCCGATGCCGCCGGTGTAGATCTTGCCGAAGACGTGGCCGCCGACCAGCCGGAAGACCGGGCAGACATTCAGGCAGGAGGCGCAGCGAATGCATTGCAGCGCCTGCTTGAACTTGGGGTCGTGCGACATCTCGGTGCGGCGGTTGTCCATCAGGATGATGTGGAGCTGCTTGGGGGAGCCGTCAGTGTTGGGCACCGGCCCGCTGATGATGGAGACATAGCTGGTGAGCAACTGCGCCGTGGCGCTGCGCGGGAGCGCCGTGAGCACGGGCACAACATCGTCGAAATCGGACATCAGCTTCTCGATGCCGACGATGGCAACGTGGATCTTGGGCAGCGTGGTGACCAGCCGCGCGTTGCCCTCGTTGGTGATGATGACCAGGCTGCCGGTCTCGGCGACCGCGATGTTTGCGCCGGTAATGCCCATCCCAGCTTCGAGGAACTTGGTGCGCAGCTTGCCGCGCGCGAACTTCACCAGCTTCGGGATGTCCGGCTTCTGGCCGTCCTCAACCTTCGTGTTGAAGACCGTCGTCACCTCTTCCTTGGTCATGTGGATGGCGGGCATGCCCATGTGCGAAGGCGTCTGCCCG
>PLBD01000278.1 GCA_003135315.1 Acidobacteriaceae bacterium
CAGCAGTTCCAGCTCGCAATATTCCATGGCCCAGCCCCGGGCATTCCATCACCCCACCCCAACACCGGCTGGATAATCAGCGAGGGATCACTCGTTGATGGCATGAGACCGGGAAAGAAATACAAGGTCTGGCCATCATTCGTGGTTGGCGTTTGCGGGACGGTCCAGGTGGCCGTAACGGCGTCATAGCCGGCGCTTGTGGAAACCTGGCCGGCTTCAATCCAGCTCCAGCTTATCTCCAGCGGTCCGGAGTTTGCCGAACCTTCGACCACAAGTTCTCCCTTGGCCGTATAGTGCGGAAAGCTACAAAATGGAGCGATCGTTTCCTCGGTTCCGTCCGCAAATCGGATGCGGCCATCGCCCAGCACGGTCTCTCCGTTCTTGGCCTCCCGCACACACGATGGATGAAAGTAGCCGAACGGCGTAATGACATAGTCGGACGGCACATTGGCTGGACGATTCGATCCTGCTGCCTGCTGGATATACAGCATCCCCAGCGACATTATGAGAAACAACATCCTGCACAAAGCCCACTTTGCCCTGTTCATTCCTGGCTCCTATATGATTTGAACGATTATTTGAACGATCAAGAAAGGCGGGAACTGCTGGCTGCCATGTCATGATTGACTGACTTTTGCGCCTGGGATTTTCGTTGTGACTGCGACAGCGGCTCCATTGTAGTTCTCATGTGACCCGATCGCGGCGCGCGAAATGACTTTCCTCGGCAGCATTCCCGAATCGGGTATTTGGGGATAGAGATGCAGCGATGGCGCGCGGAGCGGTTCTGCTAAATGAAGCGAGACGCTGCGGAAGAATTACTGCAAAGCGGTACTGCACCAGGAAGGACCTGGAACGGCGCGATCAAGTCAACGCCATCAAGTTCTGATCTCCTCCCGCCGGTTTTGTCTGGCCACCGGGCACTGGCCACCGGCCACTGACTACTCAATTTACCCACGGCCCGCGTGTATCCCCATTCTTCTTGCCCGGCTCGCGCGCGCTGGGGTCGCGGATATTGCCGGCCTCGTCGAAGTAGTCTTCGTGTTTGTAGTCGCCGCGGTCGTCGTGCTTTCGCATGTAGACTTCGAACTTGCGTGCGGCGCGCTTGCGCTTCCAGCGGTAGTAGGAGTTGCGCAGTCCGAACGCGCGCTCCGAAGCCGCGTAACCAAATCCGCGCCGGGGCACGAACTTCAGCCAGATATAACCGAACAGCAGCCCGCCCAGGTGGGCCATATAGGCGATGGACTGCCCGCCGCCGTGCGCGCTGGACAAGGCCCCATACAGCGCGAGGAAGATGATGCCGATGACAAAGTACTTGGCCTTAATCAGGAACGGCAAAGGAAACAGCATCACTTCGGAATCGCCGTGCAGCATTCCGAAAGCCAGCAGCAACCCATAAATGCCGCCTGATGCGCCCACCGTCAGCGTCCGCGGCGAAACCCCCAGCACTCCGGTGAACGAAACCACTACGGTAGTCAGCGCCGCCCCAATCACGCAGAAAAAATAAAACTGGAGGAACAGGTTGTAGCCCCAGTCCACTTCTAGTTGCGCGCCGAACATCCACAGCGCCAGCATGTTGAACAGCAGATGCAGGATCCCATAATGCAGGAAGGCATACGTGATCAGCTGCCAGACTTCGCCGTGCACCACCGCGTAGCCTTCCAGTCCCAGAAGGCGGTAGGCCCACGCCGCGAACAACGCCGTGCCGTTGAAAGCTTCCAGCAGCCAGAACAGCAGGAATACCACGCCGTTGGCGATGAGCAGCTGCTTCACTGCGCGCGTGAACGGCGGAAAACTCAGTCCCATGCCGGAAGTGCGTCGCATAACTTACTCCATTCCAAATCCTGTCCTGAAGCACGATAGCAAAGGTGGAAGGGCTCGGCTTCACAGGCTGCGGAAAAAGTCGTTTCTGGACTGCCTCGTGTCAGGGCACGACTTTAGTCGTGCCGATGAGCTGTCTTTTTTGTCCTACCGGAGCCCCTTCAGGGGCGGCATAAACCTCTGCCGCCGCTACGCGGCTCGGGTCTTCTGCTACAGCCTCCCAGCACTTCGCCTCCGGCTGCGTGCTGGGCTAGACTGTTCCGCGCCTACGGCGCTGTCTCTTTCGCGCCGAATTCTCGATAACCATCCCTCACCGCTCCGGCAGCGGCACCATCGCCAGACTCCGATGCCCCTTCGCATCCACGGCGCGTACCGCAAAAATCACGTTGTCCTTCGATACCGGCACCGTCACGCGCGTAACATTCCCGACCGGCTTCACATGCTCCCACTCCGGCGCAGTCGTGTCCCGCCACAACACTTCATATCCTGTCGCCAGTCCCCCTGGCGAAGCCTTCCACTCTAGAGTGGAATCGTTTTGCAGCTCTTTCGTCAACAGGCGAACCTCCGCCGGAGGCGCCGGAGCCGACGCCAGTTCCGCCAGCGTGGCCGCGTTCAGCCGCGCCACCTTCGCCGTGTAATCGTAGTCCACGAATTTTGGCAGATCGCCATACTCGACGCCGTTCTCTGTGCGCACGTTCTGGTGCTGATGGTTGTAGTTCTCGCGAAATTCGGTGAAGCGCACTGCCGCATATCCCTGCTCGTTGAACGATTCGTGATCGCCGCCGCGTAGGTACCGATCGTGCCGGAAAACCAGCATCGCGCGAAAATCTTCCGCTGCCAGATATTCCTTCGCGACTTCCCCAACATACCGCGCCAGTTGCCGCGAGGGCCCATCGCTTTCTCCGCCCAGCGAGCGGGTCTGGCGCAACTCTTCCTCGCTCGCCGTCGAAGAAATTCCTTCCGAAAAAACTCGCACCACGTGCGGATCCTGTTGCGTATCTCCCGGCGTGCGGTCGCCGCCGACGATATCGTTGTTCAGCACCGCTGCGATGTCCCAGCCCACGGCCTTCGTCATCTTCGCAAAATGCGCGCTGCCGTACAGGCCCTCCTCTTCACCGGCCACAGTCAGGAAGATGATCGTGGCGGGAAAACGATGCTTGCTGAGCACCCGCGCGCACTCCAGGCTGACGGCCGTTCCACTGGCGTCGTCGTTGGCGCCCGGCGCTTGTCCCGCGGCGTCGACGGCATCGCTGTTGCGCGAATCGTAATGTCCGGTCACAACATAAATCCGCCCGGCATTTGCCGGATCGGTGCCGCGCAGGATAGCGTAGACGTTGGTGATTGTAGTGGGCTGCGGGATTCTCGGCCCGCGCGCTTGCAAGAACTGGTCTGTCCTGACTTCCAGGCAGTCGCCGCATTGGCTGGAAACTCGTTGCAGCTCGCCCTGGATCCAGTCCGCGGCTGCGTTGATGCCTTTGCCGCCTATCACAGGAACGTCCGACGAGAGCGTCTGCCGCGTGTAGAAGCC
>PLBD01000242.1 GCA_003135315.1 Acidobacteriaceae bacterium
ACTACGCGGTCATCGACAATGTTGCCGTGGAGTTCGCCTCCGGACTCAATCTCCTGACTGGCGAAACCGGCGCTGGAAAATCCATTCTCATTGACGCCCTGGCGCTCCTGCTCGGCGACAAGGCCTCGAGCGAAGCCGTCCGCCATGGCACCGACAAGGCAACGGTTTCGGCCGTGTTTGAAGCCGGCCCTGCCGCGCTCGACGCCGTTCTGGAAGCCAACGGAATTGACGCTGAAGATGGACAGATTATTCTCCGGAGGGAAATTACCGCCGGCGGCAAAGGCCGCGTCTTCATCAACAATCAGCCCGCAACGGTGACAGTCCTCAAGCAGCTTGCTCCACATCTCGCCGTGATTCATGCGCAGAACGCAGCCGTCCTGGCCTTCGATGCCGCATCGCGCCTGGCTTTGTTGGACAGCTTCGCCGGTTGTGACGGCTCGAATATCGCGACCGCATTCGAGAGTTGGACCGAAGTGCGCCATCGCATTGCCGATTTGGAGCGCGACGAACACGATCGTCTGCGGCTGCTCGACCTGTGGAACTATCAACGGAAAGAAATTGCCGAGGCGCATCTCCAGCCTGAAGAAGACACGAAGCTGGAGGCCGAGAAGCGCGTCCTGGCGAATTCCGAGCGTGTGCGAAACGCGGCGATGGCTGCCTACGACGCATTGTACGAAAGCAACACGTCGGCTGCGGCTTCGGTTCGCGCAGCCACGCGCCAGATCGAAGAACTGCTGCGCTTCGACGAGCAATTTCGCAACGCTGTCCCCGAGTTGGAGTCGGCGCGCATCACCATAGAAGACATTGGTGCGCGGCTGCGGGATTATGCCGAGGACATAGAAGCATCGCCTGAGCGGCTTGCCGAAGTTGAAGACCGGCTGGCCGCGCTCGATCGGCTGAAGCGCAAGTACGGGCCCATGCTGGAAGACGTGATCGCCTTGGGCGATGAACTCGAACGCAAGCTGAACGAGATGGAGAACAAGGACGAAGTCCTGCGCCAGCTGCGCGCCGAGTTGGCCAACGCGGGGGAGCAATACCTGGAAGCCGCCCGGGCGCTTTCGCGGCAACGTTACGAGGCAGCGCGCAAGCTGGAGAAGTTGGTCGAAGGCGAGATCAACGAGTTGGCGATGAAAGCACGCTTCAAGGTGGAAGTCAGCGGCACCGACGAGGAAGGGAACTGGACAGCCAGGGGCTTCGACCAGGTGCAGTATTTGATCTCCGCCAATCCCGGTGAGCCGCTGGGGCCGGTGGACGAGATCGCCTCCGGCGGCGAGTTGTCACGCGTGATGCTCGCGCTAAAGACCAGCGTGGAAGTAGGGCAAGCGAAACGGGGCCGCAATGGCTCACGTGGCGATGTAACTCAACGAACGCTGGTCTTCGACGAAATCGACAGCGGCATCGGCGGGCGCGCGGCTGAAGCGGTCGGCAAGAAGCTGAAGCAGCTTTCCCGGACGAAGCAAGTGCTCTGCATCACGCACCTGCCGCAGATTGCGTCGTTCGCCGACCAGCACTATCTGATCGAGAAAAAAGAAACAGGCGGAAGAACGAGAACTTCGGTCCGTCCGCTTGACGCCGAAGAGCGCACCCGCGAAATCGCGCGGATGATAAGCGGCGCGAAACTGACAGACACGTCGCTGAAGCACGCCGAACAGATGCTGAAAAACAGTAGCCNNCCGATCTGGCCGTTGTGGTAGCCCTCGTGGTAATGCAGGCGAATCAGGGCATCGCCGATGGATCCGGTCAGCGGCGGGCGTTTGTGCTGGTCGGGCACGGGACGCGCAAGTGCTTCGTCGGAGAGCGCCGCCAGCGCCGGAATCAGCCGTTGTTGCGAATCGGCGAAATACCCGCGCAGCGTTGCCATGTCCAGCAGCGTGTCGCTCGCGCTCGGTGAGCTTCCGCGGCGATAGGGAACGGCCTGGGCCTGGCTGCAAATCGGCGCCTCGCCGACGAGCGTGAGGACCATGTCGCGACACACCACGATGTGGCCCAGCACCCAGTTGAGGCAGTTGCCCGCAAGCTGCGGTTTGACCAGGCTTTCCTCTTCGGTTACGCCTTCCACGTTGCGGCTTACGGCTCCATAGCTGAACTCGAACATCCTGGCCAGGTCGTCGCCTGTCATAATTGCGCTCGCTTTCGTTTGAGATTTGCTTGAGATTGTACAGACGAGGAGCGCGCGATGTCCTCCGCAAGGATCGGAATGCCCGAGCGGTTCCCGGTTAACTGCTGGATTTACACATTAAAGGCGGCAATTCCGCCGCTCCGGCCCGTTAGCTTGGTGGTTACCTCGCTGTTACAATACAGTAATCACGGGGAAACTCAGGCTCTAATTCGTATACTGAGTGCAGGACGGCATGAGTCAAACTGAAGCGAAAACTCTATTATTGCTGAAGCCGCGAGGCTTTTGCGCCGGCGTGGTGCGGGCGATCGACATTGTTCGCATTGCCCTGGAGACCTTCGGCGCGCCCATTTACGTGCGCAAGGAGATCGTCCATAACCGCTACGTAGTGGACGAGTTGACCTCCAAGGGCGCCATTTTTGTGGACAGCGTGGAAGAAGTCCCGGCGGGCGAGCGGATCATCTACAGCGCCCATGGGGTTGCGCCCGAGGTCCGGCAGGCCAGCAAGCTGCGCGAGTTGCGGGTGATCGACGCGACCTGTCCGCTGGTGACGAAGGTCCATGTTGAGGCGGTGAAGTTCGCTCGCGAAGGTTTTTCCCTGATCCTGATCGGACACCGCGATCATGACGAAGTGATCGGCACGCTGGGCGAAGCTCCGCTGGTGACCCAGGTGGTGGACGAACCCAAGGACGTAGAGTCACTGCACGTGCCCGATCCGGACCGTGTCGCCTACCTGACACAAACGACGTTGAGCCTGGACGAAACCCGGCACGTAATCGAGGCGCTGCGCAAGCGCTTTCCCAACATTCAGGGGCCGCATGCCCAGGACATCTGCTATGCGACGGAGAACCGCCAGACGGCGGTGAAAGACGTTGCCGCGGAATGCGACCTGCTTTTGGTGGTCGGTTCCGACAACAGTTCGAACTCGAACCGGCTGGTCGAGGTCGCACGGAACCTGGGTACCAACTCGCACCTGATTGAGAACTATCGCTCGATCCTGCCGGAGTGGCTGAAGAACGTGAACACAGTCGGCCTTACGGCCGGAGCTTCCGCTCCCGAAGTTCTGGTGCAGGAAACGGTAACTTTCCTCGAGGAACAGGGTTTTACCGATATGCGCGAGATTGAAGTGATGCCGGAGAACGTGCGTTTCGGATTGCCGGCTGAAATCGTCGAGGCTATTGGCGCTGCGCCCGCAGTATCGTAAGAGTTCCCGGCGCGCCGGTTGGCGCGCGATGGATGGTTGCAAAGTAACAAGCAATGGCAGACCCCTCTAATCCAGCCGAAATGCGTTTCGGCAAGATCGACGATAGCAAGAGCCGGGTAGCGGCCGCCGTCGATGCCTCGCGGCAATATCTGTTCAGCATCCAGGACCGTGAAGACGGTTATTGGTGCGGTGAGTTGGGCGCCGATACAACCCTGGTTTCCGATTACATTCTTCTGCACCGGCTGCTGGGCACCGAAGACGCCGCGCGCACGCAGAAGTGTGCGACCGAGATCTTGAATCGTCAGAATCCGGACGGTGGATGGCCGATCTATAACGATGGGCCGTCGAACATCAGCGCCTGCGTGAAGGCATACTTCGCGCTCAAGATGGCGGGTTATAGCCCCGATCATCCTCAACTACGGAAGGCGCGCGAACGCATCCTCGCTCTGGGCGGCGTGACCGCAGTCAACACCTTCACCAAGATTTATCTTTGCTTCCTCGGGCAGTACGATTACGACGCCGTGCCGGCGGTTCCGCCGGAGATTGTGCTGTTTCCCAAGTGGTTCTGGTTCAATATCTACGAAATTTCTTC
>PLBD01000211.1:0-293 GCA_003135315.1 Acidobacteriaceae bacterium
CCAGGGCTGCACCGCGATGTCCGAATAGGGCGTGCGGGCCGGCGATGCGGCGATCGCATGCCAAGGCGAGATCAAAACCGCCTCCCATGCAATAGCCGTGGACGGCGGCAACCGTCGGCGCAGGAAAGCCTGCGACCGCATTCATCAGGCGCTGGCCCATGTGGGCGAAGCGAAGCGCCTCCGGCCCGGTGAGCGCGGCAATTTCGTTGAGGTCAGCGCCCGCCGAGAAGAAATGCGCATTGCCGGTGAGCACCAGGGGCGAGGGCGGAGATTGCGCCAACTCCTCCAGCGCG
>PLBD01000211.1:355-3979 GCA_003135315.1 Acidobacteriaceae bacterium
GCACGGCTTCAGCCGTGCCGACAACGTCGCCAAGGAACGCGGGCTTTAGCCCCTGACGGGCACAGCAGGGGCTAAAGCCCTTTTCCTATTGCGCCTGGTTCGGCACAACTGAAGTTGTGCCCTGATACAAAGCGAACTCTGTGAGGCCGTCTGCTAGAAGATCTTCAGGTGAATGGTGAGGTATTTCTTGGGGTCCTGGCGGACGGCCTTGACCAGATTGCGCGTCTCCACCAGAAGATCGTTGGCATTGTTGTACAGGTCGGGATCCTTGAGGAACTTGCCGGCTGTGCCCTTGCCCTCATCGAGCTGCGCGGTAATACTGTTCAGACGAGTAATCGTATCGTCGATCTTTTTCGCCAGGGCTTCGTCCTTGGCAAGCTTGCCCAGCGTGCCCTTGCCGGCGTTGACGTCGGCGACCAGCTGGTTTCCATTGGCCACCAGCTTATTGGCATTGTCATACAGCGCGGGATCTTTCAGGAGCTTGCCAATCGATCCATTTCCATTGTTTACCCCGTCGATAATCTTGTTGACGTTATCGATGGATGCATTGAACTTGTTGTACATCTCGTCGCTGTTGAGCAGCTTGCCAATCGTGCCCTTTTGCGAATTCAATTGGGCCGCGATTTGCTGCAATTGAGTCACCGTGGCATTGGCACGATCGAACAGCGAAGGATCGTAGATGATCTTGCCGATGGAGCCCTGGCCGCTCTGGATGAACGCCAGGATATCGCTAAGCTGCTTGACCAGCACATTCACGTTCTGCAGCGTGCCCTGGCTGGCACGCACCACATCCTGAAGCTGAGGCGACTCGCGCGTGGCCAGCTCATCGCCACTGTTGAGCGGCTGCCCCTGGCCGCCGCGGCAATCGAGATTGAGGTACACCTCGCCCAGCACGCCGGCGGTCGCCAGTTCAGCCTGACAACCGGTGTTCATGGTGTCGGCATACTTGGTGGTGGCTTTCATGGTGATTTCCACCGGAGCCGCGCGGCGCCGCTTATCGGCAACTACCTTGATGCCGGTGACATTGCCGATATCGACGCCCTCCAGGCGGACCGGCGCGCCGACTCGCAGGCCGCCGGCGTCATCGACGTACGCACGCAGGATGATTTTCTTGGTGAACAGGCCGGTGGTGCCGGTCATCACGAAAATGAGGACAGCCAGGGTGATCAGCGCAATGAGGACAGTAATGCCGACCCGAAGTTGCGACCATCGAACCTGTTTTTCGCTTGGCACGCTTTAACGATCGCCCCTTGGATTCGCCTGCCGCGGCACGGCGGCGACAGCTGCCGATTGCACTTCAGTAAGTTCCGAATCATAACATGGCGGCGGTGGCAAGTAACCAGCCCAGCCGACCCGGCACTGTAATGCGCGGGTGACCGGCAATCCATCCGGCTTTCGCAGCGTCACGCCCGCCCTACAGGTCCAGCTCGGCACAGATCATGTTGTCTTCCAGGCTGGCGAACATCTTGAAGCCGAGCTTGGTGCAAAGCGCCCGCATCTCGCGATTCTCGGGCAGCATGTTGGAGACAAGTTTGCTCAGCTTTTCTTCGCGGCCGAGTTGGATCAGCCGCCGATAGAGCTCGGTTCCCAGGCCTTTATGTTGGGCCTCATCGATGGCGACGGCAGCCAGTTCGGCTTCATTTCTGCCGTGCAATTTGCTCATGCGGCCGACCGCCAGGATCTCCGGCTCGCCGGCGGCATTCGGACGCTCGGCCACCAGGGCCATCTCGCGGTCATAGTCGATGAAGCAGGCGCGGGTGAGCCGCTCGTGGGCGGTGCGCTGGGTCAGCTTCAGCGGCTGGAACCAGCGCAAGTAGACGCTGCGCTCGGACAGTTCCGTGTGGAACTTGATCATGGCCGGCTCGTCTTCCGGACGAATGGGACGAATCGTAACCTGGTTTCCATCCTTCATCGTCCACTCCTTGACCATGTGAATGGGATAAGGACGGATGGCCGGGGCGGGCAGCTTGTCCTCGGTCATTTCGGGATCGTGGAGCACGACCCGCGCGTCCAGTGCCAGCAGGCGCTCGGGCGAGGCCAGCAGCGGATTAATGTCGATCTCCTTGATCCAGGGCTGCTCCACCACAAGCTGGCTGAAACGCACTAAGAGATCTTCCAGCGCGGTCAGGTCGACCGGCTTGCGGCCGCGGACCCCCTTCAGCGCTTTCAGAATCTTGGTCTGTTCCATCAGGCGCAAAGCGAGCGTGGAGTTGAGCGGAGGCAGCGCCAGCGCGCGGTCCTTGAACACCTCAACCAATTGGCCGCCGGTGCCAAAGAGGATGACCGGACCGAATTGCGAATCGAGGCTGCTGCCGATGATCAGCTCGTAGCCGTCAAGCTTGACCATGGGCTGCACCGTGACCCCGTGGAAGTGGTCGGCGCCAACTTTCTCCGTGACCGCCTGCTTGATGCTCTGAAACGCCGCTTTCACCGCAGTTGCGTCGCGCAGGTTAAGCTGCACACCGCCGACGTCCGTCTTGTGGGTGACGGTCAGCGAATACAGCTTCAGCACGATGGGGTAGCCGATCTCATCGGCGGCCTGTAAAGCTTCCTGCTCCGTCACGGCAACGCGGGTCTCAACCGTCGGTATGTCGTAGGCCTTCAGGAGCTGCTTGGACTCGTCCTCGGTCAGGATGGTACGTCCCGATTGACGCACGTCGCGAATGATGCGCTCGGCTTTGCCGCATTGCAGAGCTGCATCGGCATGTTGCGCGATGGTGGGAGTTTCGTACAGCCCTTTCAGGTTGTAGGCGTAACGCCACATGTAGTTGAAGGCGCGCACGGCGCTGTCGGGAAACTGGAAGGTGGGGATGCCGGCCTGGTTCAGGATCTGCTCGCCGGCCGCAACCTCGGCGCCGCCCATCCAGCTCGCCAGCACCGGCTTGCCCAGTCCTTTGGCATACGGTTTGAGCTTCTCGGCGATCTGGGTTGGGCTGGTCATGTCCTGCGGCGTCAGCACCACCAGCATGCCGTCAATATTGGGATCCTTGGCGGCAATCTCCAGCGACTTCGCATAGCGTTCCGGTTCGGCATCGCCCAGGATGTCCACCGGATTGTTGTGGCTCCACTGCGCAGGCAGAATCTCGTCGAAGGCCTTCATCGTTGCTTCCGAGAGCTCGGCCAACTCGCCACCTCCGGCGGCCAGGGCATCCGTAGCCAGCACGCCGGGACCGCCGGCATTGGTCAGGATGCAGAGCCGGTTGCCGCGAGGCCGCGGCTGCTTAGCCAGCACGTCCGACATGAAGAAGATGTCGGCAATGCTGTTGACGCGCAGGACCCCGGTGCGGCGGAAAGCCGCATCCAGAACTTCGTCGCTGCCGGTGAGTGCGCCGGTATGCGAGGCGGCAGCCTTGGCGGCAGCAGCGGTTCGACCTGCCTTGATAACGATTACCGGCTTGGTCAGCGAGACTTCGCGTGCAGCCGAAAGGAACGACCGCGCATCTCCGATCGATTCCATGTAAATGACGATGCTGTGGGTCCGGGAATCGCTGCCGAAGTAGTCCACCAGGTCGCCCCAGTTCACATCCAGCATGGAGCCGACGGAAACGAAAGCGCTGAAGCCGACATTCTCGCGCAAGCTCCAGTCGAGCACGGCGGTACACAGCGCGCCGCTCTGGCTGATGA
>PLBD01000519.1 GCA_003135315.1 Acidobacteriaceae bacterium
GCGGTCGGCTGCATGTCGGTCACGTCCGCCTTTGCGGCCGGCTACCGCTCGCAATTTTGCCCCCTCCGCTGCACGCGGACCCCCATCAGCCCGCTATTCGATTCCGATGGTTGGCTTCCCGCCGATACGGTGGGATGGTGGCCGGCGATGCTGCTTCCCACCGATGACGAGGGTCTTGCCCGTGCACTGATTCAGCGGGGTATCGCGGCGGATGCCGCTGGCTCGCCGGGAACGGTGTACCTGGTTCGGACCAGCGATGCGAGCCGAAATGTGCGCGCCGCCGGCTACGCGGCGGCGGAAATGATGCTCGCGAGCCGGCTGCGGATATTGGAGCTATCGACGCCGGTCAACCGTGAAGTCTCGGACGCGATCGGGTACTTCACCGGCGTCGCGCAAGTCGAGGAGTTGCCTCGCATACATTTTCGCAACGGCGCGGTGGCCGATCATTTCACCTCGAAGGGCGGTAATCTCCATGGGACCAGCCAGATGCCGGCGATCGCATGGCTCAAACAGGGTGCAACCGCCACCTACGGCACCGTGTCGGAGCCGTGCAACTTCGTGGAGAAGTTTCCCAACCCGCTGGTCTTGTTCGAACACTACACGCACGGCGAGACCGCGCTCGAATCCTACTGGAAAAGCGTGCAGATGCCCGGGCAGGGACTCTTCATCGGTGAGCCCTTGAGCCGGCCCTACGGAGCGCGGCATCCATGAGCGGCGGCGTGCCTGATCGCGGCGACCAAGCCGCGGGCCGCCCCGTCGAAGCTGAAATCGGAAGCGGCAAGCGAGCGGGCCGCTTCCGACATGCGCCGATAGAGATCGGGGTCCTGAAGCAGTTGCGCGGCCGCTTCGGCCCAGGCGTCGACATCGAGCGGCCGGACGAATCCCGATATTGCATCCCTCACCAACTCTCCGGAAGCCCCGGCGAACGGCGACGCAATCACCGGAATGCCCGCAGCGCACGCCTCATTGGCGACCACACCCCAGGGATCCCAGACCGATGGCAAGAGCAGCACCCGGCACTCTCCATAGCGCCGGGGCAGCTCCTCCTGAGCCGCAAATCCCCGGAAAGTCACCTCGATTTCGCTCAGCGCCGCTGCGCTGCTGCGAACGGCTTCCTCGAGCGGCCCCGAGCCTACGAAGCAAATGGAGACGCTGCGGCCAATGAGCCTCGAAGTCGCCTGGGCCACCTGCAAGGCGAACAAGGGATTCTTGACGGCGGCGATGCGGCCGCAGAACATCAAGTCATAGCGCTTGGCGGCCCCGGCATGTCTGGCAAAGGCGGCGTTGTCCACGCACAGCGCGGACCGGAACAAGCTGTCTTCGGGACACCCGTAGGTTCGATAGATGTCGAGCCCCGCTCGAGCGGCCGCGACGAAAGCCTGGCTGCGCCTGAATACGAAGCGGCGGATCAAGCGGTGCAGCCAGGAGAGCTTCCGTTCCGAGAGCACGGTTCCATCCGTCATCGGGATATGAGCGCATCCCCGGCGCAATGCATACGCGAACGCCAGGAGGTGAGTCGGGTTGAACCCGGTCGTGACGACCACGTCGGGCCCAATCTCCCGAAGACAGCGGACCACGTCGAGATTGAAGTGAATGTAGCTGCCCTGGAAATTGACGAAGCTTTCCTTCAAGTAATGGTGCGGGCGATCGAGGGCCGGGAGATTCCACTCCCGGTTGGGTTCACGTGCCGAACAGAACACCAGGTGCAAATCGATACCCGTCTCGAGGCCAATGAGGTTGTAGACGGGAATCCGGTATGGCGCCGGGATATTGGTGACCAGCGCGACGCGGCGGATTCGCTGCTCAGTCATGCTGCCGTGCGAATCGCTCTCGCAAGACCGACCAGAAGAACAAGGGCGCGGAAACGAAGGTTCGCCGCCACAGCCTCCGGGGCTCCCGCGGCAGGCGGTAGAGCCACTCGAGCCCCAGATCGCAGATCCACCGCGGGGCGCGCTTGGTAAAGCCCGCGTAATAGTCGAACACGGCGCCTATCGACCCGACGACGGGAACTCGAAGATCGCCGGCATTCGCGGCCACCCATTTCTCCTGCTTGGGCGCGGTCATGCCCACCCACAGCACGTCAGGACGGAAGCTGCGGATGCTGCCGATCATTTCCCGATTCCTCTCATCCGGCCAGACGCCGAAAGGCGGCGATAGTGCGCCGACCTCGACCCGGGGAAACTCCCGCGCACACCGCTCCTTGAGCTTCGCGAGAACCTCGGGCCGGGAGCCGAAGAAGAATGCGCGTCCTCCGCTCTGGTTCAAAGCTCCCATCATGGCCAGGAAGAAATCCGTCCCGGTGATTCGCGGGCCGATCGTCGCGCCCGTCAACCGGGCGCCCCATAGGCAGCCGACCCCGTCCGCAACCACAACGTTCGCGCCATTGAGCGCCCTGCGAAATTCCTCGTCCGCTTGCGCAACGACCAGGGAGTGAGGATTTGCGCAGGCGAAGATGAACGAGCGCGTGCGCTCCGCGATCGAAGCCCGCGCATCGCCAACGAGATCCACCAATGGTCGAGTACCTATGCGCACCCCAAGCATTTGCTGCTCCGATACCCGCATTCGCCCCTGCAACAATATTGAAATGATGATCCTGTATATCAAACACAACCGCCGACATGCCGAGCGGCGCGCCCAGGCATTATAGCGGTCGAATTCGTAGCGCTGTTGCGCGAGTGATCCCCCCACGCGATAAAGGAATGGTTGCGGGAGCCGGTCTGTTCCGCCAGATTGGAGGCAGGCCCTTGCGCGCCTCCTGCGGCGGGGACCCGGCAGGAAGATGTCTAATCGGATGAGCGTTGACCCCGTGAGAGTGCTTCTCGTACACAACAGATACCGCACCTCGGCGCCCAGCGGAGAGGATCAGGCCGTCGCCAACGAACGGCGCATGCTGGAGGCCCACGGCGTGGAAGTATCGACCTTCGATCGCTGCAACGACGATATCGATGAGTCGTCCTGGGCGGCAAAGGGGGCGCTGGCCGTCAACACCATTTGGTCGCGGCGGTCCCGACTGGAGCTGCAGGCGCGCCTGCGCAGTGTTCGGCCGGACATCGTTCACGTGCACAATACCTTCGCGATGATATCTCCGAGCATCTATGGCGCGTGTAGAGCCGAGGGTGTGCCGGTGGTGCAAACTCTGCACAATTTCCGCTTCTTCTGCCCGGGCGGACTGTTCTTGCGCGACGGCAAGCCCTGCGAGGACTGCGTCGATCATAGTCTGCTGGAGTCGGTCAGGCACCGCTGTTATCGCAACTCGGTCGGCGCAACGGCGGCCGTGGCGTCAATGCTGGCGTTGCATCGAACGATCGGCACCTACACGCGCGACATCGATCTCTATATCACGCCGACGAAATTCGGCAGATCCAAGGCGATCAAGGCCGGTATTCCGGAAAGCAAAGTGGTTGTGAAGCCGAATTTCGTTCCGGACCCGCCGCGGCCCGGTCCTGGCGCTGGCGGATATGTGACTTATGTTGGCCGCCTCACCGAGGGAAAGGGGTCTGAGACCCTGGTGGCGGCATGGCGCCGTCTACCCTCGGTGAGGCTGAAAATCGTCGGCGATGGGGCATTCAGGAGCGGTCTCGAGGCGATTGCAAAACGCGAAGCGCTCAATATTGAGTTCGTCGGCATGCAGCCCAAGAACGTCGTGCTGGACGCGATGGCAAACGCCGAATTCCTGGTCATGCCCTCGGAGTGTTATGAGGCCTTCGGCATGGTGATCGCGGAATCCTTCGCGTGCGGGACACCAGTGCTGGCATCCAACATCGGCAGCATGGGGGAACTCGTCGAAGACGGAGTCACTGGTCGAAAATTCACGGCGGGCGATCCGGCATCGCTGGCCCACGGAGTCGAGGCCATGCTGGCGGACAAGGCGCGCTTACGCGACATGCGCGCGAATGCCCGCTCCTATTTCGACGCCCACTTGACGGAAGATCAGAATTCCTCGCAGTTGTTGCAGATCTACCAGGATGTCCTGGCCTCGGCCGGGCGGTAGCCATTGAATCCCGCCGGCATGCAGCCATCGATCTCGCCGACGATCTGCGCCGTTCTCGGTTTGGCGATGGTCGCGCGAGCCCACGCTGGGCCGCCGTTTGTGGAGACGTTTCCACCAGCCGGGCGCCAGGAGAACGTTCGTTACACCCTGCATGCGGATGCGGAGGTGACCGCCGGGGTGAAGCTCGCGGAGCTGAGGCTTCCCGGTCATTCGTACGCCGAATGGTCTCCACGGGACGTGCCCGTAACCGATCGGGGCACGTTGACCATGTGGGTGACGCCGCTATGGGATCCGAACGACACGAGTTCGCACACCTTCATGACCTTCAATTGGTCCGGAGGGGATCAAAGCTATTTCGCTTTGTCGCAGGGCTGGTGGGAGCCGCAGGGGGCACGCAAGCTGCAGGTCGTGTTGAGCAATCAGCAGTTCGTAGGGTGCGTGATGCCGTGGAGATTCGACTTCACGATGTTCCTTCCGAACATGAAAACCATGCTTGGCGTCACTTGGCAGGCGGGCAACCCGGGCGTCATCCGCCTTTTTGTCGACGGCCGAAAAGTATGCGAGCACAGGATCAATTATTCCCCGGGGCGCCGCTTGCTTGGACCGATCTATCTGGGAAGTGACCGGGGGAGTGGGGCTGAAAGCCGGGGCAGGTCATCCGAGGTCGTCATGGACCATGTCGTGCTGCTCGGCCACGTTTCGAGCGACGAGGACATGCACCGTCTATTCATTGAAGGTGGAGGTGCCGACCGGGAGAAGTGGCTTCTTGTCCTCAACCAAGCCGCTCCAAAACCAGATCCGAAGTACGAGCGGCGAATGATGCTCGATGAAGACACCCAATGGGCCGCTTCGAAGCTGGAAATTCAGCGCCGCATTGACCGAATAAAGGCGGCGGGATTCAATACCTACGCGCCATGCGTATGGGACGGGGCTTACGCGTATTTCCGAACCGCCCTGGCGCCAATCTCACCATCCATTCATGATCCAACGGACTCCGAGTACGATCCCCTGCATTACTTGATTGCGCGCGCGCATGCCGCGAACGTGGAAGTGCATCCATGGGTCGACATTGCCCGCCGCGCCGGCGGCGAGTTCCCGAGAGAGCTCTTCGACGGCGCTCCCGATCATGCCTTCAACGTACACAGCGAGGCCTTTCGCAACTTCATCGTCGGGCTGGCGAGGGACTTGGCCGCGCGCTACGACGTGGACGGAGTCAATCTGGACTATGTCCGGGCCATTGGGCCGTGTTCCTCGAATGAGTGCGTCGAAGCCTACCGGCGTATCTATAATAGGTCTCTGAGGGAAGATTGGAACCAGCAGCTTCAGGGGAACGACGTTCCCTCGATGATCGAGTGGAATCGCAAGCCGATCGGGGACATAGTTGCGAGAATTTCCTCCGCCGTGCGCGCGCTGAGACCGCGAGCCTTGTTGACCATCGATACGGTTCCGTTCGACCACGATCGTCAACATCAGGGGATGGACGAGCCGGCCTGGCTTCGTTCCGGATTGGTGGACGCACTGGTGGAAATGGCCTATGACGATCCGCTGAATATGGATTCATTGGATCAGGCAGCGCGGAGCTGGCCGGCAAGCCAGCGAATCATCGCCGTGCGCAACTACGACATATTCGGCGACTCGGTGGTCAATCGGTCCGGCATGCTCTTGGCCGATTACGTCCGATTGATACGCTCGCGATGGCCCGGATCGGGCGTGGCTCTTTATCACTACCCGCACCTGGATTCGCGCCAGAGTCTCGAGCTGCGACGCGAAGTCTTCTTGGAAGAGGCGCATGCGCAGGGAAGGCCCTGAACGATGGACGCGGCAATAGTCTATGTATCGGCCACGCTTTCGATCGTCGCGCTTGCGTTGCTCATTGCCAAACCCTTGTGGGGCGTGCTGGGAATACTCATAGTAAAACCGCTCGTCGATGCAACCTGGGCGACGCCGGTCCTGCTCGATTTCAAGCTGACCGAAATCGTGAGCACGGCGGTTCCATTGATCCTGCTTGGGAGGATGATTCTGGGCGCCGACCACCGCAGGCCATTCTCCTCCATGCCGCTCCACTGGATTTGGTTGACTTGGAGCCTCGACGTGATTGCTTTTTCGTCATTCATCCTGCTGTCGCAGGGTTGGACCGAAGGGCTCCAGGTCATGATGCGGCACTTGAACGGATTGGCGGGCTTTTACATGCTTCAGGCGTATTGTGAAGACGATCGGGATTTCCGCCGTTTCGCATGGGCTCTTGCGATTGCCGGCCTATTCCCCATAGCGACTGGCGTCATCGAAGGGGTCACCGGCGTGCATTGGCGGGTGACGCTGGGAGAGGACAACGTCGTTCGCAACATCGGCATGTACCATGATGCCATTACAATAAGATTTTACGCCCTTCAAACCATCATGGGCTTGTTTCTGATCGTGTCGCTGAGCAAACGATCGACGAGCCTAATGCTCCTCAGCCTGATGTATGGCCTCGCGGCTGCCTTCGTGCTCAAAGGCGCTTACAGCAAATCCGGCTTTATAACCCTGGGGGCATGGTTGATCCTTTGGCCGATCTTGCGGAAGGATGTAAAGACGCTGTTGGGCGTTGGGGCGGCTTTGCTGGTGGTCGCGGTCTACTACTCACAGGAGATCATGGAGTCCTTTGGGTTCGTCTTCGTCAAGGAAATCGCTGCGATCAACGGCCAGGTTGGCGTGGAGCACACATTTGCAGGCCGGTGGTACCTATGGGAGGACATGTGGAATGAATGGCTGTCGCTGGGTCCGGCAAAGCAGTTCCTGGGTGCCGGGCATATCGCGAACGGTGCGCACAACGACTATCTGCAAATTCTATTTCACGGCGGCCTCGTTGGGCTCGCGATCTATGTCACGCTGCTGCTGATCACCGCCTGGAGTATCGGGCGATTCATAGTCCGTGAGGTAAATGTGTTTTCCATGGCCGCCCTTTATGTGTTCATCATGTGGATTATCGACACCATAGGCCTCGTTCCGAGCACATATTCCGGCTATCAGTGGTTTGTTTGGGGCGTTATCGGCTTTTGCCTGCGAAGACTTCGGAACGAAAGTGCCTCGACTGAGAACCGCATAACGCTCCCCGCCCAGGGTCCGCGGTTTTCCAATCTCCTTGGCGCCTCCTGATCCCGGCATGTCCAAGAGGCGTTCACGATGATCTTGTTCTATGGCGAGGGGCGGCTGGGAAACCAGATATTCCAGTATCAGGCGTTGACCCAGGTCGCGAGGCCCGGCGAGCGCATTCTCGCGATCGGCTTGGAGAACCTGGCCGATACCCTGGAATTGAGAGGACCGAAAGTCTCGGTGTTGACGCGCAGGTGGCTTCTCAAACGCATATTCAAATACCTCATCAATCCGCTCATGCTCCGGCCGTTGGCCAGAAGCTTGCGCTTGATTGGCTATGTCTCGGAGACGCGGGATGAGGATCCCTTGCACCCGGGACCCGGCGGCTCGCTGTCCCGGAAGAGCGGCCTTCTGCGGCGATTGACGTTCGTGGATGGAGGTCATTACCAAGACTCGACGCTGTGGCGGGACATCTTCCCGTCGCCCCAGCTTCGAGTGACTGGCCGATTGAGATCGGCGGCGGCCCGGTACTTGAAATCCAGGAGTTCCCTGGGGCGCGCCGCCTTCGTGCACGTGCGTCGCGGCGATTATCTGGGATTCCAGACCTACGGACTTTCGGATCTGTCGTTGCCCGTGACCTACTACAGAACTGCGATAAAAGAACTCGAATGCCGGATCGGGCGGCGGCATCTTGCCTTCGTCACCGACGATCCCGGATGGGTGGAGGAAAATTTCCGCGACATTCCGGACAAATCCATCGCTTCATTCGATCCGGCCATGGACTTCGCGATCATGGCCGAATGCGGCGGCGGGATCCTGTCCAACAGCACGTTTTCCCTGGCCGCGGCATTCCTGCTCGATGCACCCGAGATCGTGATCGCGCCGCGCTTTTGGTTCGGGTACCGCCCCGGCAAGTGGCTTCCGCCTCGCATCGAGGTCGAACATGAGAAGCTGATTTACGTTCCGGTTCTTGGGGAGCCTCCGTCCCCGTGATCCGCGCCACCTTCATTTCGGCGGTCGATCAGGCGCTGTTGAGTGCGCTGAGTCTGGGGCTTGCGGTCCTGCTGATTCATTTCGCCAGCAAGCAGGACTATGGGTTGTATTCCCAGCTGATCAACCTGCAATCCCTGCTCAGTCCCCTGCACGCGGGCGTCTTCGTTTCTGCGTATCTGGCGCTGGCGTCCAAGATGGACGCATCGCAGCAGGCGGTATACCGCGGAGCGATGGCCCGGGCGGAAGTCGCCGTGACCATTGCGTCCACCGTTCTGGTCGCGGCAATCGGCATGGCGGTCGGCAGATTCATCAGTGCGGATATCACGCCGAATCTCTGCATTGCGTTTGCCCTCGCATTGCTTGGATTATGGTGGCGTGAATTCGTGCGGCAGACACGCTTCGTCAATTCGCGCTATGAACAGGCGTTGAACATCGATGCGACCTACTGTGTTGCGACGACGGCGGCAATTGGCGTGCTCGTCGTGTACCGCGTATCCGCGGAATCGGTGTTCTGGTGCATGGCCTTCGGTGCGCTGATCGCCGTGGCCGCTCCCTTGTTTTCGCTGGTTCGCGAGATTCCCGTCGGGATATCGACCATCCGCCGGGAAGTGGCCCTGTCGTGGAACTTGGGCCGCTGGGATGTCGTCGGATCATTCGTCACCTGGGGCTATGCGCAAAGCTACATTTATTTCGCCGCTCTGCATGGAGGATTGGACGGAGCCGCTGAGATCGCGGCGAGCAGGCTGCTGGGCAGCCCGCTGGCGCTGATGTGGGCCGCCTATTCGAACGTCTTGCGGCCGAACGCATCGAGGTTGCTTGCGGACGGGTCGCCGGCTGAGGTTCGACGGGTGGCCCGCCAATCCATTTGGCTGGTGCTGGCGCTCTCCGCCGCTTACGGACTCGTCATCTTTCAGCTCATTCCAATCCTGGAGCCGACGCTCTTTGGCGGCAAGTTCCCGATGCTCAGGCGCCTGTCGATGTGGTGGATCGCCTATTTCACGCTGACGGGGATCAGTACGGTAGCCATGGGGATCCTGCGCAGCGCATTGCAATTCCGCAGGCTCTTTCATCTCCAGGTGCTCAGCTGCATTGCCGCCGTGGCTCTGCTGACGGCGAGCTTGGCGTCGCCGAACGACGCATCGCTGGTCATCGCGATGATTCTGGGGGAGGCCGTTTCCGCGGTGCTTTTTTGGCGCAGCACCGTGGCGGCGATTGCTCAATGCACACGGTGAATGCGACATGCGTTTAGTCAGCTTGTTCCGTACGGTTCGCGAGATTGGCCTCGATGCCAGGAAGCTGCGCGCCATCGGCCAATGGCCCCGATTCGTGCGCGATCTGCGCGCGTGGAAGCGGCNNAAGACATCTACCCGGTGCTGAGCGATTGGTCCGACCAAGCGGGCAGCGCTAGCAGCGCGTATTTTCACCAAGACATGCTGGTGGCGCGCCGGATATTCGAGGCCGAGCCGCCGCGCCACGTCGATGTGGGGAGCCGCATCGATGGATTCATCGCCCACCTGGCCGTATTCCGCGAAGTGGACGTTGTGGATATCCGCCCGTTGACGGCCTCGATTCGCAACGTGCGCTTCATACAGGCGGACTTGATGAATGTTCCTCCGGCGCTCATCTCCAGTGCGGAGTCATTGTCCTGCCTGCATGCGCTGGAGCACTTCGGGCTGGGCCGTTATGGAGATCCGATCGACCCCGAGGGGCATTTGAAGGGATTCAAATCGCTGGTAAGCATGCTGAAGCCGGGCGCTACCTTCTATATTTCGTTTCCGGTCGGCCGGCCGGCCGTGGAATTCAACGCGCATCGGGTATTCGGCTGCGAGGAGGTTCTGTCATGGCCGGGAAGCGAATTGCTGGAGATCCAAAAATTCGATTTCGTGGACGATGAGGGCGTCCTGCATGAGGCCATCCCGGTCGACCGAATCGCGCCGCACTGCGCTCAACTGAAACACGGCTGCGGGATTTACACCTTCATCAGGCGCCCTTGACGATTGATCGGCTACGGCATGGCCGTCGGGAAATGCGGGATCAGCGCGCCGCAGTTGCCGGCGTCGTGCTTCACCCCGAGGGTCGGATTCTCCTCGATGGCCGCCTCATTGACGGGCGCGCCCGGTCCCGCAAGCGGCGGAATTCGGTTCGCGTCGCTCAGTGCCATCACGCCGGCGCTGCCCCAGGCGTGCCGATACTCGCGGTCGATGTCCCGGATGACGGCGGGATTGCCGAGCTGCGTGCCGATGTGCACCATCAACGCCAGTTTCGGACCCTGGAGCGGTTGTGTGGAGCGGTCATTTCGCCACTGGTAGCTCTGCTCGACGAAGAATGGCCAGTGCCCGTTGTAGGTGTTGAGCAGTGTCGGTGCGACTCCATCCATCTTGATGAATCGCCAGTGATCTTCCGGCACCGACTCGACATTTTCGGTGGTCAGTATCCCGACTGCCCAGACGTTCCTTTGATCCAATTGCGCCAGGCAGGATCGAACGTCGCCGGTAACGGCGCCCTGGAAAACATTGTCGCCTGACTGGACGAACGGGCTGTCTCCGGAAGCGCACCGCTGATTGAGGAAAAACATCTCGTATGCAGCCTGATTGGCCGCCGTGTTCGGCCGGCGGCAGACGAAGACACGGTCATC
>PLBD01000389.1 GCA_003135315.1 Acidobacteriaceae bacterium
CGGAAGTGCTGTCCCTTCTGCGGAGGCTGCCCCATGTGCCGGTAGCCAGCCATGATGAGGTACTGACGTTTATCGAGCGCCATCGCCTGATGGGCCGCGGCATAGGTTGGATTGATGCTCATCTCCTGGCTTCGGCGGCGCTCAGCAACACGCCGCTGTGGAGCCGGGACCGGCGCCTCTCAGAAGTGGCCACGGAACTTCACCTTTGCGCCCAGCCGTAAGTTGCCGGATTCGGCCTGACCAAGAAGCGGCGGAAGCCGGTCGCAACGAATGTTCCTTATACGCACCTGAAGGTGTGCTCCACCACTTCCTGCCCAGCGCCCCACCTAAATGCCTTCCATTTCGGGAATTGTGGTTACCTTCGTTTCCGTGAGCCGCCTTTTGTTCTCGATCCAATTCCGGACGCATGAATAAACTGAGAGTGCCGGAGCCAGTCTCCGGTGCTGCCAGCCTGGCAGCGACGTTCTTTGAAAACCTGCGAAATGGAGAACCGGGAGGAACCTCTGCAGGGCCGAGTTCTGTTACCGTAAGTCCTTGTGGCTCAAGTTTTTACGTATAAGTCCTACGCGCTCAAATTTTTGCGGGGAGTTTTGCGTAGAATCAATAACTTAGGAGCTAAAAAGGGTGGGGATGCTCTTCAGGAAAGATCCAGGAGAGATGCGGAAACCCGCCGCGCTCGGCGTAATCGACATGCAGAAACGAATTCCTCGATCAGTGGCCTGCCGCTGAAGAGGAAGCGTCTGGGCTCAGGATTCCGGCCGGGCCCTATGCCGTCTGCGTCGATGCAGCAACTCTACAATCTTAGCTTCGATCACTTCTGTCGGCTCCAGCTTGGACAGATAAGCATCCACGTGCTCCGTGCCTTCCGGATTGTCAGTGGAGGCCGACAACATAAGTATGGGCACGTCCGGCTTTACCAGGCGCATCTGGCTGGCGAGTTCCGTCCCCTTCATGCCATCCAGGAAGTAGTCGAGAATCACCAGCCGTACCGGCTCTCGCGTCAGGGTGCGCAGGGCCAGCCGAGCTTCTCCTGTCGCCAGAACAAGATGACCACTGGCCTCAAGCACCAACTTGCGGACAGACCGGCCCGCAACGTCGTCGTCGACCAGAAGGATCAGGGCACCCCTTGAGTCAGCCATTTAGCCCTTTCCAGCTTCGGATCCCAGGGAACGGTCCAACTTGCTCTCCTGATCCACGAAGCTGTGGCTCATGAGAAGGGAGCGCCTGATCTGTACGGTACTTTTCCCCGGCAAGATTTGTCTGGTCAAAAGTAGACGTGTTGGCCACAAATCAGCGGTGGGGCGCGCGGATAGAGATCGCTTCCGGAGCCAGAGTAAGACCCGAAAAGGGATAGCGCGGGCTGTGCCGGCGCTAGTGCGTCTTGGGAAGTGGGTTAACTACCGCGATCCGCCGTCGCTTTGAGGATCGATTCCGGCGGAACCCTGTTGTTCCACCAGCTTTGCGATGGCCGCGAGGAACTCCGGAGGCGGAATGCCCTTGATCAGAACCATGTCCGCCAACTCTGCGCCCGGAGGCAGTACCGGGGTTGAAGTCAGCAACACGACCGGGACCTCGGGTTTTGTCTGTTTCATCGCCACCATGATTTCGGCGCCGGGAAAGCCGGGAAGGAAATGATCGGTGATCACCAGTTCCACGGGGTGACTGCCAAGCATCTCTAATGCAGCGTCGCCGGAGCACGCGGTCAGCACATCGTACCCGGCAATGGAGAGCACGAGACGGCGGGCCATCAGCCCTGCTGGGTCATCATCCACACACAAGATAACCGTGGGAGTTACTTTGGACACACACTTCTCCAACTAGCGCAGCGCAACTACTTTGCTGCTGGTCCCGAAATGAGTTGAGCGCTCAGATTCCGACTCGATCAATCGATCGGCCAAAGAGATCGCAAAATAGAGGACCACCGGTTACAGTGGTCCTCCGTCTGCGTATCCACCCGGTCGTCCATTGCACCCTGCAAGCGTCCTGCAATCCGGTTGGACCCAAACTGCTTCGATCATTGCATGGTTGGATGTGTCAGTCGTTGCCCCCGCGCAAAATGGAGCTTGCGCTGGAGCAATGATTGGCTGTAAGGCGAAACGCGTGATGGGACGCTGCGCTTAGAGGTCCTGAAGTAGCAGCCGTTCAGGAGAGGCCAGCAAGACCTTGCCACGTCTCTTGGCTAAGACGCCGCCGCGCTGCCATTCGCTCATCACGCGGCTGACGGTAAACGGTGTGATGTTGGCGGCGGCGGCCAACTCCTCGTTGCGCACCGCGAGCTCGATTCCGCCGGAAACTCTGTGGCCGATTCCGCTGGCCAGGTTGACCAGCACTTCCGCCAGCCGCTGCCGCGCCGTGTGGCAGCTCAACGCGACCTGTGCGGCGATAGACACGTTCAGGTAATCCGACGCGATCGTCAAGGCATTGTCGAACAATTTTGGATACTTCTCTGCCAGGCTGCGTATCCGCAAGTGGTCCCATACCAGGGTGTGGCTGTCCCTGACAGCTTCGGTACTCAACAGATAATCGGAAGGTCTCGACAATAGCGCCATGCCGGCAAACATCTCCCCCGGAGGGTACGAGTGCATGTGAAGTTTCTGTCCGCCCTGGGTGAGGAAGAAGCTTCGGGCACCGCCGCTGAGCAGCATGAAAATGTGACTCGCAGGGTGCCCCTGGTTGGTGATCACGGAGTTCGCCAGGAATCGCCGCTGGCGCGAAGCGGCCAGGACCGTGGTGATTTCAAGCGGGCCAAGATCGGCCAGGAACGGCGGTTGCAGCTTTCGTACCAGCGCGGTCAGTTCAGGCGTAGTCATGGTGTAAGGATCCCCCGGGATGCAGGCACGGCAGTATGGCCGTGATTGTATCCCGGATTGCGCTACCGCCGCCCGGCAAAATCTCCGGTCCGGCGATCGCTCCTGGCGGACTGGTCGTCCTCGGGCTCCGGATCCCAGTCCAGAATCAGCTTCGTGTCGGGCGATGTGAACTTCACCATGCGCAGCATGCCGGCTGACTGCTTCGCCTCGTTCGCTGCGTTGCACGCGATGCGGCGTGCTTCCTCTCGCTCGACTCCGTACTCCAGCAGGATCGCCGCCACATCCATCGCCAGCAGCTTCTTCAGCCGCGATTGGGCCGCGCTTTGCGCTTGCGCTTCAGTCATGGAACCGGCGATCTGGTCTGCGCTGCGCGAGACCGCGTTGCAGAGGGTCGCGGAAATCGTTACCGTCAGGGCCGATCGGATCGCAGAATGCAAACGTGCTGCACACAAACCGCTTGCCGGCGATGACAGCTTCCACGGCGGGCAGCAGGTCATGGGCGGCGTCGGATTTCAGGACGTAACCCTGCGCGCCGGCAGATAAGGCTTCCTGCATCACGTCCGAATATAGGATTGCACTGAGGAACAGTATCTTGGGATGTGGAGTGATCGCGCAGATTTGGCGGGCGGCCTCGATGCCGTTGAGCCTGGGCAGTCCGACATCCAGCAAGATCAAGTCGGGTTGAAGCTCTTTGCTTTTCTGCACGGCTTCGAATCCATCCGCAGCCTCGCAGATAATCTGCCAGTCCGCGGAGCCTTCGAGCATCGTAATCACCATACGACGCCAGGCTTCGCAGTCGTCCACAATAAGAATCCGCGCTGATGCCACTTTCCAGCTGCCTCCCGCAGTCCAAAGTTCAAAACCTACGCCAGCGACTGGGGTAGTGCTGAACTGTTCGTCGATAAAAGCTGTCTGAGGAGGATCCCACGGAGTGCGGCTTTCGTCGTTGCTCCAGAACAATTCTGTGCTTGCTCACGAGCAGGGAAGGCAATTGGAGTCTATTCTGCACGCAGTGCGTTCACCGGATTAATCGACGCCGCTCTCTGCGCCGGAATGATGCTGGCGATGAGCGCACACAGTCCGAGCGCGGCGATAGATCCAGCCAGCACAATCGGGTCCCACCCTTTAACCTGGTAGAGCTGCGCGGCGATGAGACGCGAGCACGCGATGGAAATCGGAATCCCGATCGCGAGTCCGATGAGGATCTGCAGGAAAGCGCCCCGCAGGACCAGCCTGATCACACTGCTCCGATTTGCGCCCAGGGCCATCCGCACTCCAATTTCGCTGGTACGCCGCTCGACGGCATAGGCCGTAACGCCGTACAGCCCGACTGCTGCCAGAATTAGCGCGAGAATGCCGAAAAGTCCAACCATCTGCGCCACCGCGCGCCGCTGGTCGAATTCCGAATCGACCTGTTCTTGCAGGGTCTGAATCTTCAGCAGTGTCAGGTTGGGATCGACGTCGCTGAGCACGCTGCGCACCTGCGGCTCCAGACCCTCCGTGCTTCCATGCAATTGCAAGACCGCGCCTTCGATGAAGTGGGTGTCGTCTTCCACCGTCTGCATTAGCGGTTCGTCATAATGGACGCGCTGGGCCAGCGGCACGAAGAAGATAGGGCGAGGCGTCTCGGTGTTTGCCACATCGTTATATTTCGCGTTGCGCACAATGCCCACAATCTCGTACGTGCTGCTGTATTTCGGCAAGTCGAGACCGAAGTGTGAGCCTAGAGGTTCTTCTCCCGGCTTGAAAAATCTGCGCACAAAACTCTCGTCCACAACGGCGACGGGTTGCGTTGCAGCCGTGTCCTGTTCGGTAATGCCGCGTCCGCGGACAATCTGCTGACCCAGGGTTTCGAGATATCCAGGGGTCACATGGTCCCATGAGGAGCCGATGTGGTCGTCGTTTACGCTTGGCATTCCGTGGCCCTGGCGAATGACGATTTCGCCCCAGTTATCCTGCAGCGGGGTATAGAGGGCGAGTGCAGCCCGCTGGACACCCGGAAGATGCGAAAGCCGGTCCTGCAGCTCCCGGTACATTGCGTCCAGCTTGGGCTGTGGGTAGGAAGAATACGGTCCGGTCAAACTGATCGTAACCCGATGGTCGGTCTGGTAACCGAAGTCCTGGTGTTGCAGCTTTTGCAGACTTCGCGTCAGCAACCCGGCGCCAGCCAGCAAAACCACGGACAGCGTAGCCTGCACCACCACGAGGATCTTCTGAGATAGCGAAGAGGTATCGCGAGTGCTGCGAGTCACTCCACGTAAGGCCTCGGCGGGATCGGCATGGGAGGTCAGCCAGGCCGGAGCAGTTCCGAAAATTACACCCGTCATCAGCGACAGAACGAAGGCAAATGCCAGCACCGGCAGCGAGGGAGTCGCGTCAATGGGGACAAATCGCGCGCTATGGAAGGCCAGAAGCACGATGGCCTTGACTCCCAGGTATGCCACGACCAGCCCCGCAAAGCCACCAAGAACGGAAAGCACCAGGCTCTCCGTCAGCGATTGACGGATGAGCCGCTTGCGGGAAGCGCCCAGCGCCAGCCGGACCGAAACTTGTGCGCGGCGCGATGCCCCGCGGGCCAGCAGCAAGTTGGCAATATTGGCACAGGCGATCAGCAGAACCAGGCAGCAAACCGCAAGCAGAATATGCAGGCTGTCGGCATAGTCGGCCTTCATGATGCCGACCCCGGTTCCCGCGGGAACGACGTGGATAACTTGCTTGGGCAGCGCCGCTTTGAGGCCGGCCATCCACTCAGGAGGCATGCCGCTGTCGGTCACCAGCCACACTCGCAGAAGCTCAGTCAGGCGTGCGGGCAGAGCGTTCGGTGAAGCTCCGGGCCGAAGCCGTCCGATCACTCGCACCCAGGCTGGAAATGTGTGCAGAAGAGAGCTTGTTGCCCCTCGAAATAGTATCTCCTGCTGAATGGGAACCCAGATGTCGGGAGGGTCGCTGCGCAGCGTCTCGCCGAAAAAGCCGGGAGGGGTAATTCCAATCAGGGTGACCACGTGGCCGTCCAGAATAAAAGAAGAACCTACAATGCTGGGATCGGCCCCATACTGCTGCTGCCAGGTGCGGTAGCTCAGCATGGCGACCGGAGGCGCCGATACCTGGTCGTCTGCGGGAATGATGGGCCGTCCTTCGAAAGCTCCCACGCCGAAGGTCTGAAAATAATTGCCGCTGACAAATTCGCCGCGCAAGGGTTTGGCTATGCGGTCGCTTTCCCCGCGACGCACGCTGAACTGCCATCCTCCGGCCTGAAATGCAGCCAGCTCGGCGAACTCGGGCGTAGACTCCTTTAAACGCAGGTAGAAGGGATAAGAGAACATTCCCCAGTTCTCCTGCGGGCTGCCTTCGACGCAGCAGCTCTGGCCGTCGCCAATACGGTAAAGGCTGGCAGGATCGACCACCGGCAGGGACTTGAGCATCACGGTGTGAATGAGGGAGAAAATGGCAGTGGTAGCCCCGATGCCCAGGGCCAGCGTCAGCATCGCCGTCAGTGTGAAGATAGGTGACTGACGCATCTGGCGGAATGCGTAAGCTATGTCTTGCCGCACAGTTTGCATGGCGAACCCCTTGTCGCCACATACGAGCGATGGCGGCAGGATGTTCCACAAACAATGGGTGCTTGCGGCGGGGGAGTCCGGTGATCAATACAGTCCGTATTTTCCCTGTACGGAATCCAGCAATTTCTGCGAGTCGTAGCCGATGCCGTCCTTGAAAATGATCTCGACGTTTTCGACGTCGGAAATCTGTTTCGACGGATCGCCCTTGATCACGACGAGGTCTGCGTTCTTTCCCGCGCTCACGGAGCCGATCTGTTTGTCTTTGCCCATGTAGATGGCGCCGTTCAGCGTGGCAATCCTGATGGCCTCGACTGGTGAGAATCCCGCCTCCACCAGCAACTCAATCCCTCGCTGATCGCCGAATCCGGGTAGCACGTCACCGCGGCCCGTGGGATCGGGCCCAGACAGCAGCAATCCTCCAGCCGCGACGAAGGCACGCTCCAGCGCCAGGTCGTGTTTCCAAAGCAGCGTGGGATCGATCTTCGGCGGCGGGGCTGACGCAGGCCGCTGACGCACCAGGAAGAAATCTTCGCGCGCCTGCGGCGTCATCGCATCCAGCATCTGCTGGCGCAGCGGTGGACGCCCTCCGCCCACGTCTCCTTCGAAGACCGGTAGCGTCGAGGTGATGGCGACGTGATGGCTGACCAGCGTCTGGATCAGGTCCTTCGCTTCCGGCCCGCTCGGATCCATGCGGGCCATCGTTTCCTCGCCCGCGCTTTCGCTGCAAACGTCAGGTTTCTTGTCGGGATCAAGCTGTGTATTGACGAAGAATCCGTGCTCCAGGTCATCGATTCCGAGTTCAGCCGCTTCTTTGTAAGTCACCGAGCAGAGATGGCCTGTGACTTTCAGCCCGCGCTTGTGGGCGGCATCGATGGCCGCCTTCAACTCGGCGCGCGTGATGTTCATGTAAGCCTTGAACGACGTTACGCCCTGGCCGGCCCAGTACTCCACGGTCTCACGCGCATCGTCGGCGCTGGTCAGATGCGGCATCTGGACAAAGTAACTGGTGCTGCCTTCCAGGTACGGTCCCGTCACATCAATGTGCGGCCCGGGAAGCTTGCCGGCGTCGATGTCGTGCTTCAGGTTGAGATCGGCGTAGGTTTCCACGCTGCCCGTCGTGCGCATCGTGGTCACGCCGCCCGCTAGATAAAGACGGGGCGCGGAGAACGTCATCTGCGGCACCAGCACGGGAGGCTCAAAGTGCCGCCGGCTGTTGAGGTTTGGCCGTGCAACGTAGAAAAGGTGATTGTGCATGCCGACGATGCCCGGCATCACCGTGTATCCGCGGAGGGCCAGAACGGTCGTGCCTTCCGAGGCCGCTACCTCGGCCCCCTGTTGGATCGCCGTGATCTTCCCGCCTTCAATCACAACATTCTGATCTTCAACCGCCGCCGCTCCGGTGCCGTCAATGATCCGCACATGCGTGAGAACAACCTTGGGAGCCTCCACGCGCACGAATTCCTTCACTGTTTTCGACAGCTCGGGATTCTGGGCCGATGTGGTTAGAGACAGCAGAAGCAGCAAAACCAGACGTAACAGAATGCGCGAAGCCATGAAGGTCCTCCGTGGAATGGGAGCCATTGTACTTCAGCGCGCCTGCCGCGATGGCGTGCACGCTTCAGTCTTTCGCCAGTTCTGGTCGCCGGGTTGAAGCCTATACTGGAGAATGTACTGATGGTCTCTACACGTGCCTGCTCGGACGCTCAACCACCTCTACCTGTTGGCCGCATGCGCACCAGATCGCCGGAACGAAACTCCCTTCTGGCGGGCGCAAGGACTTAGGAGACGAAATGGCCTTTCCCACGCTGCTTGATCGCATTGAGAACCGCACATTCGATGAACTGAGGATCGGTGACACAGCCAGCATCTCTCGCACTCTTACTGAAAAAGATATTGAGCTGTTTGCCATCATGTCGGGCGACGTCAACCCCGCCCATGTGGACGAGGACTTTGCCAAAAGCGACATGTTCCACAAGATCATCGCGCACGGCATGTGGGGTGGGGCGCTCATCTCCACCGTGCTGGGAACGCAGTTGCCAGGTCCGGGCGCGATTTATCTTGGCCAATCGTTGCGCTTCCGCCGGCCCGTGGGCCTGGGAGACACCATCGTGGTCAGCGTAAGGGTGGCCGAGATGGACGCCGAGAAACACCGTGTGACCCTGGAATGCCAGGCTGTAAATCAGCGCGGCGAAGTGGTCATCAGCGGCACTGCAGAAGTCATCGCGCCGATGGAAAAGATTTCGCGTGAGCGCGTGTCTCTGCCCGAAGTGCGGCTGCTGGAAAAGGGCAAGCATTATCGTCACCTCATAGACATGAGCCGCGGACTTTACCCAATTCTCACTGCGGTGGTCCATCCCGTTGACGCGGCTTCGCTGCTGGCCGCGTTCGAGGCCGCCGAAGAAAACCTGATCATTCCCGTCCTGGTGGGCCCTGAGCAGAAGATCCGGGCCGCGGCGGAGAAGGCAAACATCGACATTTCGCAGTTCCGCACGGAATATACCGAGCACAGTCATCAGGCCGCGGAGCGTGCCGTCAGCATGGCGCGGGAGCGCAAGGTAGAGGCGCTGATGAAGGGCAGTCTGCCCACCGACGAAGTCGTGCACTTTGTCGATGCTCCACAGGGATTGCGAACCGCGCGGCGCATGAGCCACGTGTCCGACTTGGAAGTGCCCGGATTCCCCCGGCCTCTGTTCATCACCGATACCGTGCTGAACGTCTCTCCCAGCGTCATGGACAAGCGCGACATCGTCCAGAATGCGATCGACCTTGCCCACGCCGTTGGTCTCCTGGAGCCCAGGGTGGCAATCCTGTCGGCACAGGATCTCGTGGCGCCAGGGTTACAGTCTTCCTTTGATGCGGCAGTCTTATGCAAAATGGCAGACCGGGGCCAGATCACAGGCGGCGTGCTCGATGGGCCCATGGGGTACGACGTTGCCGTCTCCGAGAACGCGGCGAAGAAGAAGAACATTGTGTCTCCGGTCGCAGGAAAAGCGGACATCCTCATTATGCCGGACCTGGAAGCAGGCACGATGCTGGTCAAGCAATTGGAGTACATGGCCGACACGCAGAGCGCAGGCGTAATCGTGGGCGCGCGCGTGCCGGTCATCATGAGCGTCCGGACCGAGCACAAGATGGCGCGTCTGGGCTCGTGCGCGCTGGCCTTGTTGTCGGTGCGAAACGGGCAGGGAATTCGGCCTTCACCGTCAGGGTCGGCGGAGTTTCAGGATTAAGCAGGCTTCCGGGTTGCGCTATTCGCTGACTTTCTGCTGCCGGCTGGCGCGCGCCACGCGAGGCACGGCAATCAGGGCCACGGCATAAAGGAAGATCGAGATGGCGATCGATCCCGAGTGCCCGTGAGGCAGGTCCTCAAGCAACAGTTTGGCGGTGACCAGGGCCAGAGCGCCGTAGGCGCTCCACGTCAGTTCGGTGCGGCGCCAGCGCCCGCCGCCGAAGGCCAGGGCCAGCGCGAACGCGCACACAATGAGCGTTCGGATGACCGCGACATGAGCCGCGTCAGGAGTGATGCCGTTCGCCGCCCGCGGGACCACCGCGAAAATCAGGAACGCAGCAGTGGCACCGGACGCCAGGATTGCTGACAACAGCCGCAGCAGCCTCTGGTTCCAGCGCTCTCCAGAAAGTCGCCCATTGATGGCATAGCCAACCAGTGCGGAAACCGCCGCCACACAAGCCATCCAGCCCGGCGCGCTGGGGAGGTTCCCTGCGAGGGCGCTGCCGGCAAACTCCCACAATCCGGACGTGAGCGCGGCCGCAGCCAGGAATGCCAAGCCTTGAAACTCCAGCGACACTCGCACCAGCCGAACGCCCAGCAGCGTGACCGCGATCGAGGCGACGCTAAGAAAAACCGTTGCCAGGGGCGGCGACAAAACGATGAAGCAGCCCGCCAGCACCAGGGCAGCGCCCCAGGTGACATACACGTGATAATTCCGCTTGTCTGTGACGCGATCGCAGCGGGCAAAGGCCACTATGTAGCACGCGGCGGAGAATATCCAGCAGCCGATGCCAAACCCCGTCAGGCCCGCGCCTGACGGGAACCGGAGCCAGGCAAAGCCAGCCAGCAGGAATGAGATGACGGCTTGAACGATCTCGAAGATCGTCATCCTCTCGCGGCGGGACGCCGTTCGGAACGCGATGCTCGTGCCACAGATCAGAAACAGGAAAGACGGCAGAGCGAGCGCGGCGGCCGGACTGACGGGTGTGTACTCCGTGCGAGTATTCGGCGGCAGCGAGTAAACGTTGAGCAGAACAAACACTCCAACGTCGGCCCCGATTGCCACCACCGCCCGCAGCGATCCCCAGCGATTGCATGCTGCCGCAAACTCGCAGGCCAGGGCCATCAGCAGAAGCGCCGCGAGGTAAGGCACAAGATCACGCGAGGCAATCAGCAAGGCGAGGGCGGTAAGCACACCCGTAAGTCCGGCAACCCAGACGACTGGCGTGAGCCTGCGTTTCCAGGCCAGTGCAGCGGAGGCGATGACGAACAGGGCCAGCAGGCCGGCGGTGATCGGCGATGGCAAGACCCGGAAGCGCAGCGTGAGTTCCGCCAGCATCGGAGCCAGGATCAGGGCGGCTGTGACGGCATAGGCACTGCTGGCGAAACGCGCGCCCATCGGAACGCGTACCGCCCATATCAGCCACGTTCCCGCATAGGCCAGCGCCAGGACCACAACCGCCAGCTTTGGGAATGAGCCGGACTCCGCCACGGCGCGCAGCACATACGCTCCTGCGATTCCGAGCATCGCTTTGCCCACTACCGGAAAAATTCCTCCGGCTTGCGGAAGTGAGAATTCTACGGTCGCGGGAGTACCGCTTGCAGTAGCGGCGGCGGGGACAGTTACGGGCGTGGCAGGGTGAGGCCCATTCTCAAGGGCGGAGATTCGGCGTTCCACGTTCTCAAGGCGTGCCTCAAGCCGCGCCAAAGCGTCGCGTACTTCGTCCATAACCTCCCCCACTTGAGGCCCGGAACGACCGCTGCTTGAACTCAGTGCGCAAGCGTGGCTTCGGGAAGCGATCCCGAATTTCGCTCCGGCCACGGCGGCAGGAGCTTGACCAGCACCCACAGGAACACGAAGGGAAGGACGGTCAGCACAATGGCCGTCAGCAACCCTTCGCGAGCGACAAATCCCATCTTGTACGTCGTATATCCCAGGAAACTCTTGGAAAACAGCTGGCCGCCGATCACCACGTTCCAACGCATCGCAAAGATGCCGACCAGCGTCAGGCATCCCGCAAGCACATAGATCTGTTTGCGAACCAGGGCAGGCAGCTTCAGTACTTGCGTCGCGCCCAATAGAGTAATCGGCAAAAGTGTGCCCAGCAGGATCTGTAGCACGACCTGCGAAAAGTACATCCGCGTGTGGACCATGAAGTCGAGGCTGCGGAACGATTCGTCGGCCTCGTAGATGCGGTGGATCAGGTCCAGCATCTCCAGGCTGAAGTCAATGACGAAGGTGTAGAACAGGTACATGGCGACCGTGTCGACGCAGCGCATGTCGATCGGTTCCTTCCGCAGCGAGTTCACCAGCATGTACAGCAGCATCACCACCGCGATGCCGGAAACCATGGCCGAAAACAGAAACACTACCGGCATTAGCGGCGACGACCACCAGGGATTCGCCTTCACCGATCCGAAGATGAATCCGACATAGCCATGCAGCAGAAATGCGGACGGGATGCCGATCACGGTGATCAGCCAGCCGGCGCGCTCGTCAATCTCCAGCGCGCGCGGACTGATGTTGGTCGAGCCCAGCGTCAGGATGCGATAGAGCAGCCGCCTCCAGCCGGTGGTGGTCTGCGACAGAACCACGATGTCCCGCCGGTAGTCGAGCCAGATCTCCAAAACCAGCACGGCCAGCAGGTACCACAGGTATACGAAGCCGAACATCGCCATGGCCGAAGAACGGTGCGGCGTCAGGTACATCTCATAGGAGCGTTCCGGATGTCCGAGATGCAGCTGTAGCGGCAAGGGCGCGACCAGCAGAAAAGCCAGTGCGGTCAGCAGTGCCAGCCGGTAGGTGGGCTTGACCGCTTCCACCCGGAACACCCGTTCCAGCGACGCCAGAATGAATGCTCCGGCCACCAATCCGGTGAGAAATGGATACAGAACGATCAGCACGCTCCATTGCAGTTCCACCTCGTTGGGGTACATGAATCCTTGAACTGGAATCTGCACAACCGTCTCCTTATCGCACCGACCCATCCAGGCCGTAATAAAAACATTTGGAACCCGTCGCCAGGTGTGGCTTCAGCACCTGCACACTGTGGGTCCTTAAGAATTCGTGAATCGGGTCCTGAGGGTCTTTCAAATTGGCGAGCTGCCGCGCGCCCGTGGGGCAAACCTCGCAACACGCAGTCGTCAGTCCCTTCGTGATCCGGTGATAGCAGAGCGTGCACTTGTTGGCAGTTTCGGTCGCCGGATTGATGAAGCGGCAGCCATAGGGACATGCCTGCACGCAGTAGCGGCAGCCCAGGCAGTATTTCTGGTCGACCAGCACCACGCCATCGGGAGTGACGAACGTCGCTCCCACCGGGCATACCTGCGTGCAGGGAGAATCCGCACACTGATTGCACATTTTGGGGACGAAGAAATTCTTGCCGCCCGTCTCCTTCGCAACGGGGAACCCATTCTTTCCGCCATCGGGCGAATCCACCTTGGGATATTCCATCTCCCAGTCTTCTACGTGGTAGCGTTCCACCCAG